>NZ_BMBS01000043.1 GCF_014634805.1 Leuconostoc falkenbergense | reverse complement strand
AAACACTCAACTGGCAATCACCACGAAAGGTTTTTCAGCAGTTTGCAGTGTTCGGTTAATTCTTGCAATCTACCATAGTTTTATTATAACCGCTTATTTTAAGTAAGTAAATAGCAAATATGAATTTTTAACATTTTAAAAGTGCCACACGTTTTGAGACCTGTGGCACTTTTATGGTTAATCATCATGACAAAATCAATTGATAAGCCCTTCGTTCACCATTAATTTCTTGCCCCTCATTAATATAGACAACGCCTCGTTTTTCAAAACCATTGCCTGTAATAACGGACTGCATCGGATGATTTCCTGGATGAGTATCAATTCTCACATCGAATTGTTTCTTGTCATAGCATAATGTTAAAATAGCTGTCATAAAGCGTTGCGCCAACTTTTGACCACGAAAACCATCCGAGATAGCAAAACGGTGAATACTGATATAATCGTCAGCTTCAGAAAGCCACTGGCCATCTGTAATTGCTTCATATACTGGGTCTGTTCCTGCAAGTAATGCTGTGTACCCAGCTACTTCACTGCCCACAACCAATACATAGCCACGATTTAATGCGATATCTGTTGCAACGGTTTCTTCATTTGGATAGCCAGATTGCCATTGTGATAGGCCTTGCGATTTGAGAAATTGACGGGCGCCATCAATAAGAGTTGCAATTGCTTTTAAATCTGACTTGATGGCTGGCCGCATGAAAACTGTTGTCATAGTCATTATCCTTTTAGTTATAATTATTCATTTTATCATAACTGCCACAGATAAAACTAACTTATTTTTATTGCACTATTATTCGCACAGTATGACGATAATCGATCCATGGCATCTGTCAGCATTGCCATTGAAGCTGCATAACTCAAGCGAACATAGCCCTCACCACCAGGTCCAAATCCTGATCCAGGTACTACTGCTAACTTCTCTTGATCAACTAAATCATACGCAAAAGCCACATCATCTTGATTCAAAGTTTCAGGAATTTTAGCAAAAATATAGAAAGCGCCATTTGGTGTCGCCATTTCAAAGCCAAGCGCTTTCATTTTCGAGACCAAAAAATCACGTCGATCACGGTACGCTTTTTTCATTGTTTCAGTATCACTTTCACTCAAACTACTATCAAAAGCTTCTGTTGCCGCCGCCATTGCTGGATTGGATGGCGTCATAATAATAAAGCTGTGAACCATGTTGATTGGTGTGATTAAAGCGGCCGGCCCAGCAACAATACCAATACGATAGCCTGTCATTGCGTGAGATTTTGACACACCATTAATGACTAATGTTTGGTCAGGCAAAAATGTTGCCATTGACACATGGTGATCATCGTAACGCAATTCACTATAAATTTCATCAGATATTACCAAAACATCTGTGCCACGCAAAACGTCAGCAAGATCCGACAAGGCTTCTGCAGAATAAGTCACGCCTGTGGGATTTGAAGGATTAGTCAAAATAAGTGCCTTGACATGATTGTGATTTGCCAAAATATCACGGAGATGATCAGGCGTTAATATAAAATCATCTTGCGATATGTCAACTAATAGCGGCTTACCTTTATTTAATCTTGTCATTGCAGCATAAACGGGATAAGCTGGCGTTGGAATAATCACTTCATCATTTTCATCTAAAATAGCTGACAAAATAGCATAAAGTCCTTCGGTAGCACCAATTGTCGTTAAAATTTCAGTATTGGCATCATAATGAATGTCATATCTATCTGCTAGAAAGTGACTAGCAGCCTGACGCAGCTGGTTTGTCCCAGCAGAAACAGAATAATGAGAATCATCTGCCAAAATGGCTGCCACCGCAGCTTGTTTGATATGATCTGGCACTGAAAAATCTGGTTCACCAATCGTCAATTTCAGAATATTTGGTAAATCACTCACTTTTTCATCAAAAGCATGAATCGGACTTGGCTTGACATCTGCAAGCGCGCTGGCGAAAAGTTTGCTAGCATCAATATTTTTTTCAATCATTAACATTATCCTCATTTCATTATTAATTTATTTTAACAATGAGATGATAGCACGTCATGCCAACTATGAACAAAAATAAAAACAACGATTATACATTGTGCACAATCGTTGTTTTTTATTTCACACGGTTACCCCAATATTGGAAATAGTCAACGCGTAAAGCACCATTATATAACTTGCGACGCTTTGTGGCTTTTTCACCATAACTTTGTTCAAATTCAAGATCACTAGTCAAAATATACTTGCTCCAACTTGGTAGTTTGCGATAAACGTCCCCCATTTGTTGGTATAGTTCTCGAGCAGCATCTAACTCTCCTAAACGTTCCCCATAAGGCGGATTAGCCACTAATACACCGTTAACTTTGTCTGTCGTCCAATCCTTAGCTGCCAATTGTTTGAACGTAATGTCATGACCAAGACCCGCATGTTTCGCATTTTCCGTGGCAATTGCTACCATATTTTCATCAATATCAAAGCCTTCAATATCTAGCGTTCTGTCGTAGTCTGCTTGGGCTTCGGCCGCATCACGTACACTATCTGACAGAGACTTATCAAACCAATCCATTTGCTCAACATCAAAGTCACGAATCAAGCCCGGAGCGATATTGCGCCCAATCAATGCAGCCTCAATTGCAATTGTTCCGGAACCAGTAGTAGGGTCAACAAATGGTCGATCAGGGTGCCAATTAGTCAGCAAAACTAGCGCAGCAGCAAAGTTTTCCTTTAATGGCGCACCACCCTTGTTCACACGATAACCACGTTTGAATAATGATTCCCCTGTCGTATCCAACGTGACAATCACATGGTCTTTATCAATCATCACTTCTAATTGTGCAAAATAACCATTTTCAGGCAAACGAGTTCTGATATGATAGGCATCTTGCAAACGATTCACAATCGCTTTTTTGGTGATCGCTTGAACATCCGGTACACTAAATAATTCTGACTTTTTGGAACGGCCGGCCACAGGAAATTCAGAATCATAATTGAGATAGTCTTCCCAAGGCAGCGCTTTAACGTTTTCAAATAAATCATCAAATGTCGTGGCATCAAATTCACCTACGATAATTTTAATCCGATCCGCAGTACGCAACCAGATATTGGTATTTAAAATATCACGCTGCGTGCCATCAAACCTGACGCGATAATTCTCAACTTGGTGGTCGTATCCCAACCGTTCTAACTCTTTACCAACCAGTGATTCTAGACCGGCGGCTGCAGTCGCCATTAAATGATATGTTTTTTCCATGATTTTCCTTTATAATGAATTTATGAAATTATCAGACTTAGAAGATTTAACACGCTATATGTCAACCAAAACAAGCTTATTTTGGGAAAACGGTGCTAATCGTTATCCAGTCACAACATTAGCTTACGCCGATGACACTCATCATGAGGTGTTATTTGTTTTAGGCAGTAAATCAATGACTTTGGGACAGCTATTTTCCCGTTTAAAAGCTTCATCATCTCACACGACATTATTAGCACCAAACAAACAGCCAATATTTGGCTTTCACTTAGATGATCGTTATCAAATCGTCTTTAAATAATCAATCAATAAAATTAGTGTATGTGACGCCACGACGCCTTTGCTTTGCAACTTCAGCCGCCTGAGGCGTTGTAATATTGTCACGTTGCCAATTAATCAAGATAGTCTCAATATAACGTAAACTTCGGGCGTTGTTAGCAACCGCTTCTTGAATAGCAAGCATCATCATAACTGGCTCAAAATGATCTTGGTCAAACCAATGGCCAATTGTTTGCATTTCCATTGGTGATAGTGGCCTGCCAAACTCTGATTCAAGTGTCTGCATGATTTGCCGGCGGGTGCTTTTACCATCTGATAGCAATTCATTATGTTCAACAATTTTACCACCTAATAATTTATCAAATAGCGGTGTAAAATCGTAAACTTCAGTTTGAATAGCGCCACCTTTTACTTGCATCAACTCACGTTTAATCAAACTTTGTAAACGTTGAATCACTACTTTTTCAGTGGTGTGCATAATCTGCGCCACAGCAGCGGGCGTCGCTTGATCACCACAATCTTGAATTCTCTGAACTTGAAGGTACAGCACGAGATCGTCATTATCCAGCCCAATGTCTTGATAATGCTGTAATAATTCATTGCTTATACTGCTGTTACCAGCCTGAATATACTGTTGTAGTCTTTGCTCTAACGTCATATTCCCTCTGTTTTAAAAACGTCCAAGAATATCTTGGACGTTTCTTTTTCATCAATAGTGTACCATAATTATACACTAATGATATCATCTTTTATGGTCTCAAACGATTTGTCATACGTGGGAAAGGAATTGCTTCACGAATATGTTCCTCACCAGTAACAAATGTGACCATGCGCTCAAGGCCAAGTCCGAATCCAGAATGTGGTACTGAACCGTAGCGACGTAAATCTAAATACCATTCATATTCAGACATGTCTAACCCTTGCTCTTCAATGCGAGCTTTCAATGTGTCGTAGTCATCTTCACGTTCAGACCCACCAATAATTTCGCCATATCCTTCAGGGGCTAACAAATCAGCAGAAATCACCACATCATCGCGCGTTGGGTGCTTCTTCATATAAAACGCTTTAATTGCTTTTGGATAATTAATGATGAACACTGGTTTAGCAAAATGATTGGCCAAAAATGTTTCTTCAGGTGAACCAAAATCAACACCCCACTCAACATCAAAACCATTGTCTTGCAAAAGCTTAATCGCGTCATCATAACTCACACGCGGATAAGGCAATTGTGTATAGGAACGCAAAACGTCCTTATCACGTTCAAGAATGTCCAATTCTTGCTCGTTTTTCTCAAGTACTTTTGAAATCAAGAAGGCAATATACCGTTCTTGGAATACCAAACTTTCTTCTTGGTGCATAAACGCCATTTCTGGCTCAATCATCCAAAACTCAGTCAAATGACGACGCGTTTTTGACTTTTCTGCACGAAAAGCTGGACCAAAAGTAAAGACCTTACCAAATGCCATTGCACCAGCTTCCGCATATAATTGACCAGTTTGTGCCAAAAACGCCGATTCGCCAAAGTAGTCTGTCTCAAATAGTTCAGTTGTCCCTTCGGCGGCAGAACCTGTCAAAAATGGCGCATCCAATTTTGTGAATCCTTCTTGGTTCATGAATTCATAAGAAGCCGCAATCAATGTGTTACGTATTTTTAATGTTGCGAATGGCTTTAAATGACGCAAGTACAAGTGTCGTTCATCAAACAAAAAATCCGTACCGTGCTCTTTTGGTGTAATCGGATAATCATGACTTTCACCAATCACTTCAAGATTAGAAACGGCTATTTCATAACCAAATGATGACCGTGAATCTTCATGAATTTCTCCAATAACGTACAAGCTTGTTTCTTGCTTCAACCCTTTTGCGGTTTCAAAAACAGTTTCTGATACATCCGCTTTAGCAACAACACCTTGAAAAAAAGCAGTCCCATCACGCAATTGCAAAAAGGCAATTTTACCACTACCTCTTTTTTGGCGCAACCAAGCCCCAATTTTAACGGTCTTGCCAACATAGTTTTTGGCATCAATAATTTGAATTGTCGGAATCTCTTCAGTCATCTGTCTCTTATTCTTTCATATATTTTTTAAAGAAATCGGTTAATCTATTTATTGCTTCATCTAAAGTGGTTTGATCCTTAGCATAACTCAAACGGAAATACCCAGGCATACCAAATCCTTCTCCTGAAGGCACCGCCACGTGTGCTTCTTGCAAAATTTTAGTGGATAATTCTGTCGTATTAGCAACACCAACAGCCAATAACGCTTGTGCGTCAACCTTTGGAAACAGATAAAACGCGCCTTGGGGTTTCACATCAACATGCAGACCTGGCACACGATTCAGCTCGTCAAATGTTTTATTTAATCTGTCTTCAAATGCCTGTCGCATTGTTTCAACTGTTGTTTGATCACCATTGAGCGCTTCAATAGCAGCATATTGTGCTGCAGCCGTAGGATTCGATGTCAAATGTCCAAGTAACTTATTCATTGCCTGAATAATTTTTGGCTGAGCAATTGTCCAACCAATCCGCCACCCTGTCATAGCGTAGGCTTTTGAAACACCATCTACAATAATCATATTACTTGTGTTAATGTCAGCTAATTGGAGCCCAGAGGTGAAGGTCACGCCATTATAAACTAATTGGCCATATATCTCATCTAGAATAATAAATACATCATTTTCTGATCCCCAATCAAGAATATGTTGAATTTCTTCGCGAGAATAAACTTGACCAGTTGGATTAGTAGGTGAATTAATAATAACTGCCTTAACTGGTTCAGAAAGATTTACCAAATCTGCAACAGTCAACTTTAAAGCCTCATTCTTAGAATGAACTTCTAACAACTTTCCACCAGCTAATTTAACTTGCTCAACATAACTCACCCATTCTGGCGCTGCAGTTACAACAACATCTCCAGGATTGAGTAAAGTTTGCATCAACGCATATAATGCTAACTTTGCGCCAGTCGTAACCGTCACATTTTCCGTACCAACGCGTACTTGATAGCGAGCATACATACGATCCGTAATGGCTTGTTTCAGTGCAGGTAAGCCACTTGATGGCGTATAAAAACTTGTCTTTTCTGCTTTTATTGCCGCAATTGCCGCCTCGGCAATATTTTGAGGCGTTTGAAAGTCCGGTTCGCCAACACCCAAATTGATGACATCGATACCTTGTGACTGCATTTCTTTTGCCAAAGCATTCATTGATAACGTTGGTGATGCGGTAATAGCTGTTACTCTATCTGATAAATTCATTTCATCATTCCTTAATTACATGCCAGATATGGCGCGATACACCTTACCTGTTTTAAAATCTAGCGTTAAGTAGTTGAGCTTATTATTTTGCGCTTTGTAACTGATTTCCCAGACTAAAACTTTTTTATAGCGGCTAATATTAGCACTATATAATTTTTTGGGGTGATAAGTTTTAAGCAACAGTGATCGTAATTGCGCATTTGACATACCTTCAGAACGACTATAAGTTTTTACTTTGTTATCTTGTACAATTGCAACTTTCTTCGCACCACTGGCAGTTTCACCTGACGCTGCATAGGTCGTACGGTCCCGGTAATCAACTGAAACTTGCGTTACGGTAACAATGTCTGATTTCTGACGAACAAGTGCTTCGATACGTGATTCCGCCTGCCGCATTGGTGATAAAGACAGATAGAAATAGCCAAGTGTCAATGTTCCCAACACAATAGCAGCACCAATAATTAAAAACCAAACTCTTGCCCAATGAATGCGAGTTTGACGGCGACGCTGACGGATTCGAATGTCGTCCTTAAATTGCATCATGATGTTACTCCTTTACGCACATACAAATATATTGTACCAAATAAATGTCCCCTTGGCCGTGAAAATTAACGATGACTAAAAATTTCATGATATTGCGTCACTAAATCATGATCAACATCAAAGGGTACTATTGATAGCTGTTGTTTGAATCGATTACGCTGCATGGCATTTAATTGTGTCACTAACATAGCTGATTGGTGCCTTTGCATTTGGTTTAATACGGAAGCAAGTCTTGCAACGGGCTGCCATACATCACGCTCTGGAACGAGCACAATTGCTGGCAATTCCTGATCTCGCTGCCACATTGTCCCAAAAATTTTGGGTGTTACAATCACAATATTTTGGCGGTTTGTTTGACTTTGACGTTGAATTTTTTCCAAAGAACCAGTAACACCCTCAGCTACGATATTATAATTCGTTGTCACAGCATATTTTATTTTTTGATACCAGTGGTTCACACGCTCCTCAGTTGGCACAATGATCATAATTTCACCAACATCCTCTTGAGTCATCGCCTGCAAATGCAGAATGGGCGACTTTTTTTGTAATTGGACTAATTGGACTGGTTTGCGGTCGTCATGCACAAAATCTCGCTCCATCGTCCACGTATCTGGCACATCACGCAAGAAGTCTGTCACAGCAGTGGGTAAAAATTCACTTACTACTAATAATTTACGAATATGTGCAACAAATTTTTTGTGATAAATGGCGCGTTCTAACACATCAAAACTCAATATTGTTTGTGACTGACCATTTTCAGAAATCTGCTCGCTGCCACTCACCACATCGTCTTGCGCCTGAAGCCTTGTAATTTTATCCAGCTGACTTTCAAGTAACTGAAATTCTTGTGGTAAATGGGCGTCTGTCAGAGCAAGCAATTGACTAATATGAGAAATTACCAAGGCTAAACGTTCGGCCCGTTTCAAGTTAGTTTTAATGCTCTCTGATTGTGTCAATTGTTTCAAAATTTTGAGTGCTTCACTCGTACTTTGCCTAATAAACAATCGTTGTTTATGTGTCAATCCAGTAATTTCTTGATGTGCAATGCCTTTTAAGTCATTTTTGAGTGCGGTAACATTAAATGACACATGGAAATATTGACGCAAATCGTCAACAAATTGCGCTGGTGTTTCCATGACAACTAATGGCCATTGTTGAATATGCCTTTTTTGACGTAGTGATTGATTCTGCGTGAAAAACGTTTGAAAGTTCATAATCAACACATTAGCGACATCCGCATTTTGACGCGCCCTTTTGAAAAATTCAGATTTTTCATTACCACGAATGTCTTGAATAATGTCTAAATTATGCAATCCAATACTGATTTCTTGCAATAATCCCGTTTTAGTTTGAGTTAGCCAAACTAACAACCGAGCTTTGGCTAATTGTATTTGTGATGAATCATGAACAGCCAACGTTTTAATGAAACTTGGCAGATCAATATAAGCAGAAGGATCGTATAATATAGCGCTTCTAAATGGCACATCAAATAGAGATGATAACTTTTCTAGCAAGGCTAATTGTTGCATTTGTAAACTATCATCATTTGTGAGTAACACAGTGTTTTGTTGGCTTAAAATGACCGGAATTAAATAGGCAATTGTTTTGCCCATCCGTGGTGCTGTCAAAACCGTTAATAAACCATCGGATCGCTTTGTTAAAAAACGATGTGTTCGATCCATTAGAAATTCTTGCGCTTCATTTTGAGTTAGCCATTCACCAAATAAGGAAAGCTTTTCGGCTACACTCACTGGATAGTCAATCGGTTGGATATCTTTAAGGTTTGCAGAGGAAACCTGTTGATTAATTTGCAACGCCACCTTGTCTTGAACATCAAATTGCTGGGTGCCTTTAGGACGAACTAACTTTAAAAACTGCTGGGTTTGCCTTAAAAGTGGGCAATCTCCCGTTTGTAATTGCTGTAATACCACAGACGGCAACTGTTCAGCACGACGCCACATTTCTAAGAAAAGTAAAGCTGTGGCATGCGCATCAGCGTTGGCGCGATGGGCATTCACCAAGTTAATATCCAGATACGTTGTCAAATCCAGTAAACGATATCCAGGTGCGGTCGGCAGCAAAATTTGCGCTAACTGTACAGTATCAATTGCTGAAGTCTGTAAAGCAGGAAAACCAGTTCTTTCAAATTCGTCGTTTAAATAAGGATAATCAAAATTAATATTGTGCGCAATAATCACAGCATCTGATAGTAAACTCTGCAACATTGGCGCGATTTCATCAAAATATGGCGCATGTTGTACATCTTTTTGGCTAATATGTGTCAATTGTTGAATTTGCCGATCAATCAACTGTCCTGGATTCACAAAAGACTCAAAATGGTCAACAATTTTTCTTTGCCGAATAAATGTCATGCCAATTTGGATAATGCGCCCGCCCTTTGCCACACTTTGTCCTGTGGTTTCTAGATCCAAAACCACAAATGTATTGTTGGCGTTCATAAAAATACCTTTCTTCGGTGTGCTCATTAGCACTTTATATTTTGAATGGCGCTGTTTACTACATGCATTACATGCACTAAACAACGTCATTCTCTTTATATTTTACACTAAATGCCCTCGTGCGGTACAATAGTAAAGAACATCTGGAGGAAATTATGTTAAGTCAAATGAATGGTGTTGGTAAGTCCCACGCAAAAGCGATTTTGATTGGCGAACATGCCGTTGTTTATGGTGAACCTGCGATTGCAATCCCTTTGCCAAATATGACTGTTACAGCCACCCTACGTCCTGCATTTCGTGGTCAGACGATTGACGGGGCCGAATTCCACGGCGATTTAAGTGAGTTAGGTGCCAATGTTGAGGGGGCACGGCAACTCTTGCTACGTCTATTAGATAAATTCGATATGATTAATACGCCCTTTCACCTAGCGATTGACTCAAACGTCCCACAAGAACGTGGCTTCGGCGCTTCTGCTGCTTTAGCAACAGCAATTACAAAAGCTTTTTTTGATTATTTTGATACGGATTTGAGCGATGAGGAGTTAGCTTACTTTACCAATATCGAAGAAGTGATTTCACACGGCTCACCGTCTGGATTAGATACGACGACAGTTAATGCTGATAATCCCGTTTGGTTTATTAAGAATAAAGGCATGACAACTTTTGGTATGAATTTAACGGGTACGCTTGTTTTGGCTGATACTGGTATTCACGGACAAACAGTCCACGCCATCAGTATTGTCAAAGAATTTTTGTTGACAGATCATGATCGTGCTTGGGCATCAATCACCCATCTTGGACAAATTGCCGAAAAAATTCGGCTTGATATTTCTGAAAATAATCCTGAACATCTCGGCATGATGTTCACTGCAGCTCATCATGAACTGCAATCATTGGGCATTTCTCACCCAAAATTGGATAAGTTGGTAAACGCAGCGACGCACGCCGGCGCACTTGGTGCTAAATTGACAGGTGCTGGTATCGGTGGTGCAATGTTTGCCTTAGCCAAAAATAATAATGACGCGATTACTATTGCTAATGCGCTAACAAAAGCTGGCGCTCAAAATACATGGATCCAACCTTTATGACAGCTACTGCACACACCAATATTGCCCTCATTAAATACTGGGGAAAAAAAGATTCATTTCTTAATTTACCAACTACCAGTTCTCTCTCATTAACACTTGATCGTTTTTATACAACGACTAGTGTTACACCAACTGACGCTGGTACAGATACGTTTGTTTTAAACAATCAAGTTTCTGACGCTACGCGCGTGCACACGTTTTTAAACATATTACGAACCCAATTAGGTGATTTCCCAGCTTTACATGTTTCATCTGATAATCATGTGCCGACAAGTGCTGGTCTAGCGTCCTCTGCTTCGGCATTTGCAGCTTTGACGGGTGCGGTTGTTACACATTTAGGGCTTGATTTGCCTAACGAAACACTTTCACGATTAGCAAGACGTGGATCTGGATCTGCTAGCCGGTCTTTTTTTGGTCACTTTGCAGTTTGGCATGAAGGCGTAGACGATGACTCATCTTTTGCTGAAAGTTTACAGGCACCTGATATGCCGATTGCCCTGATTGTTGCCGAAGTATCCGGTCAGAGTAAAAAAGTTGGTTCCTCTGAAGGTATGATGCGCGCAATGACTTCACCCAATTATGATGATTGGATCAAGCAATCTGCAAATCAATTTGATGATATGAGTGCTGCCGTGGCAAATGCAGATATCGAAAAAATTGGTGCTATTGCCGAAAAAAATGCCTTGGCCATGCACGCGCTCAATTTAACTGCCACCCGCCAACCATTCACCTATTTTACAGATGAAACACAATTTATTTTGTCCATAATCAAAGACATGCGACGTCAGGGTATACTGGCCTATGCAACACTAGACGCCGGTCCAAACGTCAAAATCGTCACGACGATAACCCAAGCACCTGAAATTGTGGCATTGCTTCATGATCACTTACCACAACTCAAACTAGACGTTGCGCTTAGTGGACCTGGTATTACTTATGACTAAAATATTTGTTCCTGGAAAATTATTTTTAGCTGGCGAATATGCGATTACACAACCTGGTAATTTAGCACTTATTGTCGCTGTCGAAACCGGACTGACAATTACAATCGAAACGTCAAACGACAATTCAATCATAAAGTCAAATATTATAGCAACCCCGCTCGTTTTTGATATTGACCATTTATCTCATGATTATCATGATGAATGGCGTTTTGTCCGTGCTGCCATCCAAATCATGCATGATTACATTTATCTCAATGATTTAATTGCAAACTTTAATAACATCAATATAACGATTTCGAGCGACCTAAATAGTGCAACCGGAAAATTAGGACTCGGTTCATCTGCAGCAGTCACTGTTGCAGTTGTCAAAGCTATCACCCAACATTTCGATTTAAAATTGGATCTACTCACACAATTTAAATTAGCAGCACTCGCACATCTGCATGTCCAACAAAATGGCTCACTAGGTGATGTTGCTGCGATTACTTTTGGTGGTGCCATTGCTTACACAAGCCCAGATTTATCATCATTGAACGTCAATAATCATCAATGGTTGAATCCAGTTTTTGTCGACAAATCATGGCCATTATTAAGCATCACCCCACTACCTTGGCCAACTGATTGGCAATTGGTTTTAGGCGCAACACATGAAAGCGCAGATACGGCTAAAGCAGTCGCTAATAACACCCTTGATTCACGTTTTTTAAAAACAAGTCAAGCAATTGTACAACAAGTCATTGTTAACTTAATACACCAAAATTATCATGAATTTGCTAAAGAATTGCATGACAACCAAGTCTTGCTCACACGTACACTACCTAAAGGCTATATCACACCTAAATTAAAGTACTTACTTAGCACGCTAAATCATACGGCTGGCAAAATTAGTGGCGCTGGCTTTGGTGACAATGGTTTCGCCGTCATTAACTCACCGTCAACTATTAGTGACCAATGGTTAGCTGCAGGTATCGACGTCCACATGATTAACATTGCACCACAGAATCGAGGTTAATATGACTGAATCGCCACAAGCACATAGAAAAGATGAACATTTATCCCTTGGTGTCAGTTTATGGCGTGATACGACGACCAAAAAACAGATTGGCGCATCCTTTGACGATATCCGTTGGTTGCCAAATACTTTTCCTGAAATGGGCATTGAAGAGGTCGATATGACTACCAATCTCTTCCAACATCAATTTAATTGGCCATTTTATATTGAGGCTATGACTGGTGGTTCTGCTCTAACTGGTCGTATTAATGGACAGCTGGCTACTGTTAGCGCTAATACTGGTCTGGCAATGGCAGTTGGCTCTCAATCAATTGCACTTAAAGAACCCTCACAAGCGCCAACGTTTAAAATTGTACGACAACGCAACCCCGAGGGTTTCATTTTTGCAAATTTAGGTGCTGATCACCCTATTGCAAATGTCAGAGATGCGATTGACATGATTGATGCTAATGCCATTGAAATGCACGTTAACGTTGCACAAGAACTTGTTATGGCTGAAGGAGATCGCCAATTTAAATGGCTTGATAATTTAGCCGAAGTCATTGCAAAATCGCCTGTTCCAGTCATTATTAAAGAAGTTGGCTTCGGTATGAGCGTTGCGACTTATCAAACAATAGCACAACTCCATCCCGCCGCAATCAATGTTGGGGGCGCAAATGGCACAAACTTTGCGTTCATTGAACGTCGGCGTAATCGTAACGACGACTCATTTAATTTAGACAATTATGGTCTTTCCACAGTTGAAAGCCTTATTTCAGCACGACTAGCACAAAATACGCTACCACTCATAGCAACTGGTGGCATTCAAAACGCTAATCATATTATGACAAGTCTAATGCTTGGCGCAAATTTGACCTCAAGTGCCGGTTTCATGCTACAAACTTTGGTGGATCATGGGGAATCAGATTTGACCAAACAAATCATAGACTGGCAACAAGCATTACCACGATTATTCACTTTATTGGGCGCAAAAAATATTGCTGAATTGCAACAGAGTCACCCGCTTTATTCAGACAGTTTACAAAATTTTATCAGCCAACAAAAAAAGCGATTTTAAGATCGCTTTTTTTACTGCATTGTATCACTAACATGTTTCAATATATGATTTAACTTAATTTTATACAGGGTAAATCCAATCAAAAATCCAAGTATCGTTGGCGTAATCCAACCAAAACCCATGTCTGCAAATGGCAACAAATTTTGATAAGCACCAAAATGCAGTACTCCTTTGGCGTCATGATATCCAACCAACCCTTTGAATAATCCTGCAAATGGTGAATTAGCAATACCATCCATGATTGCTGGTATCATTGCAAAAATCATTGTTGATAGATAAACGACACTTGCATTATTAAACAATGGTGATAATAATCCCAACAAAATCAGCGTAATTGCAATTGGATATAAAAACATGAGGATTGGCACAGCCCAAGCAATAATATTATCTAATCCAAAATTTGCAGCCATGAACGAAAGCCCAATCGTCAAAATCAACCATTTTTTATAGCTAATCTTTGGAAAAATACGGTGAAAATCTTGCGCAAAACTTGCTGTTAATCCAATCGCTGTCGTCAAAACAGCTATTGTGCCCATCACAGCCAAGAACGCACCTCCAAAGGAACCAAGATAATGATTTGTAATTTGCATCAAAGCAGTTGTGCCATTTTCTGATAATTTAAAATGCGACAACGACGTAGCGCCTAGCAAGATTAAACCAATATACACAATCGCAATACCAGAAATTGCAATAAAACCGGTTTTTGCAGTGATTTGCGCGATTTGTCGACGGCCACTAAAGCCCATGGCTTCAATGGCACGAACGATCGTAATGCCAAATGCTAAGGCTGCAATGGCATCAAGCGTATTATAGCCTTCAATAAATGACGACGAGAATGCCTTTGTTTGATAAGCAGCTTCAGCCGTATGATTTAGAGTGCCCATGGGATTGAAAATCGCTAACAAAAAAATCAAAACCAACAAAATAACGAAAATAGGATTTAAATATTGACCAATATATTTCGTCAAATTTTGTTCACGCGATCCCAAAAAATAAACAATGCCAAAGAAAATTGCTGAAAATATTAACTGCGCAATTGACTGCCAACTACTCGGAATCCAGTTAGCGAAACTTAATGAATACGCAACCGTTGCTGTACGAGGTGTGGCAATCATTGGTCCCAACGAAACATGGACAGCAATCAGGAAAAATATCGCAAAGCCACGTCCCAAGGGCTTAGCCAAGTCATAAATACCTGACGCCCGCGTTTGCGATAGCGAAATGAGTGCCATTAGCGGAATAACAGTTGCGCTAAGTAAGAAACCGATCGTGGCGGGGCCCCAATTTAAACCAGCTAACTGGCCCAAATGAACAGGGAAAATTAAGTTGCCTGCGCCAAAAAACATGCCGAAAATCAATGATGCTAATAATAAAGTCTTTTTAATATGGCAGATTGTAAAATTTAAGTTGAACATTTAAGTGGACAGAAAAACCCATCAAGGTCTTTAATGGTGTTACCACAAC
>NZ_BMBS01000042.1 GCF_014634805.1 Leuconostoc falkenbergense | reverse complement strand
GTGCTTGATGACCAATTGCAGCATCATAAAAAGAAGCTAAATGCCTTGAAACACTTGACTTCTGGTAGAAAAAAACAACCCCAAACAATATGACTGTTAAAGAGTTGTATGATATTTGGTTAGAAACATATCAGCATTCTGTGGAAGAAAGTACATTGGGTAAAACAATGACAATCTTCAGGCTTCACGTACTACCCACATGGCGTGATACATTATTGACTGATATAAAACCACTTGACTTACAACGCTATATTAACACATTACAGCGAGATATGCAGATGTACAAAAAAGTCACTGGATATTTTAGACGTTTGCGAGATGTGGCAGTTAAAATGGATGTCATTGCAGTCAATCCATTTACTAAGATTGATTTACCCAGAGAGCGCAAGGTGATTAACAAACCCAAGCAATTTATGGATGTTGATGAGTTTAAGGCATTTGTAGAAGTTCTAGACAGTCAGTACAGTAAAATAAACCAACAGGCATACACCCTGTTAAGATTGGGAGCATTCACGGGGATGAGAACAGAAGAGTTGTTAGCCTTGCAGTGGCGACATATTGATTTTGATAATGGCTATGTATCTATCACACAAGCATTGGGACGTGGCTTAGGTGGTAGCACGTATATTAAAGAACCAAAAAGCCGAACGAGTAAGAGAACACTCAAAATTGATAATAAAATGTTATCTGTTATGTCAAGTTGGTATGATACGACCAAATACAACGGGGATGATAATTTTGTATTTACTCATGGCGGTAATACTTTACAGCCGTTGAGACCTAATAAATGGTTGCATGATGTTAGTGATAGGTACGGTGTAGCGGTTGGTTTATCCATGCACAAGTTACGACATACGTGGGCAACATTAGCATTGGATCAGGGAGCAACCGTTAAACAGGTACAGACCTATTTAGGTCATGCAGACGCTTCAATTACTTTGAATGTTTATAGTGATATAACCAAAAGGGCGAGTGATGAAGCGGGGAACATATTAGCAAAAATAAGTATATAAGTGGTAAACAAAGTGGTAAAAACCGCCATGAATACTGATGTTAAAGGGTTAGAAAAAGTCCCTCTAGCGCTACTAGTATATTTCAAGGCGTTGCATAAGGTATCAAAACCTGATGCAACGCCTTTTATTGTCAACAAATACAGGATATCGTATTCTTTTCTATAATGAGAGGGACAGATATGCAATAGAAGAGCTGAATGAGTTCACGTGAACAGAGTATATTATCGTATTTAGTGGCGTTTTAATTGCTAAGCGACTTGATGTGGCCAGAATAAGTATAAGGCATATCCAACCAAAGCGATGCCCACCAGAACGAGCAGTGACTTAGTGTAGCGGTTTGCTATTTTTTGACTAACCAAGACCAAAAATATTCCGAGGACTAAACTAACTATCATAATAAAAAATAAAATACGATTGTTCATGCTGTTCTCCTTGTATCCAAAATGTGAGTGTATAGACTAGGCTGAAATATAGCAAACCTTGAATTGTAATTTTGTTTCATAGTTTATCAACAAAGCTACTTTCTGCCAGCAATGAAATGTTAAGCATATTGAGAGTCGGTTGTTGCTATAAGCGCTGGGACGTGTTGATAGAGAGGGTATATGTTAAAGGAGGTGCTTGGCAAATAGTAAGACTGTGATTGTTTTTTATGCCAGTAGCAGTATTAATTATCTTCAAAATCAGCACGACGTTTGATAATGATTTTTTTATCTAAGGTAATGGATATTCCTTCCTCAAAGTAGCCACTAGCTTCTACGGTAGCCTCATTTTCGCTAACTTTGAGTATTATCACTGGACCACCCTTAAAGTTATCAGAAGTATCGCCAATAGCTATGTTACCTTGATCATTATCCATAACAATAGTGTTTACAGGTAATACTAGTTGCCAGCCATAAGCTACTGTTTGAGTCTTAATTGCTTCATTTTCTGTTGTCATTGTTAATTCTCCTAGTAGTGTTTTCGCTATATGCTTGTTACCAAGTCAATGTATTCAACTATAATGTTTGCCAGAAAATATAGTCCTTTTAATTGTTAAAGCTTCACAAACTCACAAAAAATAAAATGTTTTTTGCGTACATTAATCATACCAGACAGTACAAGAAAACTAAAAGTGTGTCAGTGCGAAAATTATTACTAAATTAACAAAACTAGCGGTGAAATAGTTAGTGGTATCTGCGATTATAATTGTGGATTTAGCGTTTTAGAATTGGAGCACTGAACTAAAAAATTATCAATAGGATGTGTCGGTTGCCTTAAATGGGTCATGTGATAAAAACAAGTGAGTGTATAACGATGCAGAAAATGACGAGATAAATATTTTTGTATTATATTTTTTTAGAAATAAATAAGTGTATAATGGCAATTAAATGAGTTTTGAAATGGAGAGACGCTATGAATTTAAAGACAGCGAACAATCTCGTTTTAATTACTATTGTTGGCAGCATTTTACTCAGCATGGTCATTGAAGCGCTATGGTTTAAAATATTTGCTAGTATCATGATTACAATCGCAATGATTAACTATTATATTGTCATGAAAAAAGAAAAGTAATGACAACATTTAATTTTTTTGTGATAATACAGTAATATATAATTAGTTTAAAATGATAAAAATGGGTGTAAAATAATTAGCAAGAGGGGTAATATTTTTAAGGAGATATTGCCATGTATTTAAGTTCTGAAGATTTCATTAATATTTGGTTCTATTTGGTGTCATGTTCAGCGTTAGGATTGATGATGGTGACGGCGATGATTTATTATCATTTTAAAAAGTGATTACCAGTTATCAAGGGATTAGTAGCTAATCATGTTAAAAGACATTAGTTTTCGCTGATGTCTTTTTTTCATTTCAGTATCAATTTTGAACATAATTATAACAAAAATGGTTAAACATTGATAAACGAATAGCAATAGCTTTATGGCAAGGTTTCTAATAGAAAATAAAAAATAAGTAATGTATATATTTTGATTGACAAATGTATATATACAAAGTATGATATTAAACATGTGCAAATTATGAACAATTTTCTAGGAGAAATGATGAAATACAAAAAAACTATTGCTACGTTAGCTATTGCCGCAGCTTTTGGCACAGGAATCGTCTTAGCCGACAATAACTCATGGCAAGAGTCACCTAACTTAAGCCATACACGTTCGATTATTGACCAGTTGGGTGCTAAATTGACAGCACAGTCAAATCAAATTACATCATTGAGCACGCAAACTACTACGGCGCAGAATCAATTGACAGATGCGCAAAACAATGTAGCAAACATGCAATCTCAATTAACTAGTCTTCAAAATCAATTGGCACAAGCCAAAGATCAATTGACACAGGCTAACAACCAAAAGTAACAAGAGTTACAACAAAAGCAACAAGAAATTCAACAAAAAATTGACGAAATCAATCAAAAAATCGCTGAAGGCAATCAAAAAGTTGCCGATAAACAAAAGGAACTTGATAACGTTCAAACCCAGCTCTCAGATGCTAATAACAAAGCCTCACAATTGCAAAATCAATTAAACGATGCGCAACAAAAACTAAGTGAAGCCAACAATAAGAATTCTGATTTACAAAAACAATTAGACAATGCTTTGCAAGATGCAAAAGACACAGAGGCATATGCGCAATCTGTTTTAAACGCACACCAATAATATAAAATATTTGCACATCGCGCGATCGAGCCACTCATCAGGGCTCGTTTTTTTGTGAGGATAGAAAAAAAGACATGAGTTACATGTCAACTAAAAAGTGATGATTAATTTTATAATGCGGTCCAGAAAGTGACAATGCCAAAGATAATACCGGGGAAATTGGCTGCTGCTAATGGCAGGTCACGGTCTTCTTTGATCAGGCCATAGGTAACCCACAAGGCACAGTTAACAGCGGCAACTAGGGGTTGCACGGGATTACCTTTAGAACCAGAGAGATTATTCAAAATTTGAGGGATATAAGAAACATACATCATAATTGACATGATGGTAGCTGTCCAACTCAAATATTTGATAAATTTATCGTTTTTCATTGATTACCTCTTACTACAAAATTATAGGACAAACCATTTTTCAAAATCAAATCAATAATTTCAATCTTTAGGCTTTATGAGGTAAAACTAGTCATAAGTTGGCAGATGACCCAAATAATCAGCTTTAATACCATCAGGCGTAATTTTAATGTAACCATTTTCATCAATTTGCACTAGATCGCCGACATGCCATTGACCGTCGTTTTTCGTTAATACCCTAAAACCAAATCCGCTTTGGATTTTGGTTGCAATCGTTTCTCGGTCGAGCGAGATAACTTTAGTTGCATCAAATTGATGATCATTTGTGACCCGATAGACGTGTGCTGCCTTGATTAAGGCATGATTTCGTGAATAATTTATTTCGAAAATATAATATGCGGCCATTATAATGCCTCCTAAATGTATAATGATTTTGGTAATGTAAACGTTTACGCGATACGTTAATCATAACGCAAAAAACGAAAAGTTAAAAGATATCGAATTCGTTAGGGCAGATATATTTTTTTCAAATAAATGTTTGTTATGCCTCCGATCGAAATATGATGATACCTCAGTAAAATAGACACTCAAACTACCCTAAAATCTGGCAACATTATATTGATCAAGTTTGATTGTGTCAATTCAAATAGTCCAATCAAAAAGGATTACTTTGATTTTTAGCGCGTTGATAGGATTTATTGTATAATTGAAGCATGACAAAACAAGCAAAAAGACAATATAAAGCCGTCATTGCCGGCAAGAAATACGTTATTTCCGGTCATGCGAGCATTCCTCATTTTAAAGCAACCGAAGAATTGATCAATAAGCAATTTGCCCAAATATCCCTTGTGGCGCCAAAACTTGCACCTTTAGATCAAGCCACATTGGTGACGTTCAATGCGATTTCTGATCAACTGTACAAGCAAGCAGAAATAGATGATTTGCAGCAACAAGTTGCGCGATTGCAGGCCGAACTTGACAAGAAGCGTAACGAAATACCTACGCAACCTAAGACTAAAACAAGTGCCGTGTCAAGTATTATTGACACGGCAAAGCAGGAAAGTCGCTCGCGTACTTCGAATCAAATCTTTAAGCGTACTGAACAATGATCATACTAGGATTATCGTTTTTATTCGTGTTGTTGTGGATTTTTTCTGGGTATCGTCAAGGGGTCATACGTGCAGTGTTGCGCGTTATTTTGTGGGTAGTGGTATGGTATATTGCCATCAAATTATCTCAGCCAATTGGCCAATATTTGACCCATCTTGTTTCTGGGCAATTTGTTCGTACAACAATTCCCGAATCAGTCGTTGGGGATGGATCACAGTTTTTAGCTTCTGGTCTTATTTTTGGTTTGATTATCATTATTGGTGGTCTACTCAGTCATGCGATTTTGAGAACGTTTAAAATTGTACGACGTTTACCGATTCTTGGTTGGTTAGATGGTATTTTAGGTGCACTATTTTGTGGGCTCATTGGTGCAAGTATTGCCTTCTTTGTGCTCGAACTATTATCAGTTGTTCCCAATACATGGGTGCAAGATCAATTTTTAAACACACCAATGCTTAATACCATACTGGATAAAACGCCATTTTTGGCTGACCAAATTTACCATTGGTGGTTATAATTTTTTAGGAAAAATAGATGAACAGTAAAGTTTTAGAAACACTTGAATACGACAAAATTAAATCCCAATTAGCGGCATTTTTAGTGACATCATCAGGACAACAGGAAGGTCGCGAATTACTGCCAAGTATTGATGAGCAAGAAATCAATTATTGGTTGCAAGAGACAGCTGATGCTGTTTTAATTGATCGCCTCAAGGGTGGCATTCCACTCAGTAAATTAGCTGATATCAGCGCTCATTTGAAGCGTTTGACTATGCAAGCGTCACTAAGTGCAACTGAAATTTCTCAGGTAGGTCAAGTGCTACGTAATACAGGCACAATCGCTAATTTTTTTGTACAAATGCAAGACGAAACGATTGGTGAATCATTGCATGTGCTACCAGAACAGGCGGCAAACTTAGCAACGTTACCTGATGTAACACGACTGATTCAAATTGCTATTGACGAAACCGGTCGCATTAATGATGAGGCTTCTTTTGAACTAAAATCTCTGCGCGGGAAAATTGTGGGTAATGAGAATGCGGTTAAAAATCAAATGCAGGCGTTTACGCGTGGTAAATCTGCTCAGTATTTGAGCGATCCTATTGTCACGATTCGTGCGGATCGCTATGTCATACCGGTCAAAGCGGAGTATCGTCATCAATTTGGTGGCGTTGTCCATGACCAAAGTCAATCTGGTTTGACACTGTACATTGAGCCACAGTCGGTTGTTGATTTAAATAATAAAATTAGTGAATTGCGCGTTAAAGCACACGCGGAAGAACAGCGGGTGTTACAGGAATTATCAGCTGAGCTAATGCCATACGTGACTGAAATTCAACGTAACGTGTCGATTCTCGGTCACTTTGATTTTGTAAACGCTAAAGCCCGATTGGCTGCAAAATTAAATGCTATGCAACCACTCGTTAATCCAGCCAATCATATTTCATTAGCACAGGCTTGGCACCCATTACTTGATCAAAAAGTTGCTGTGGCAAATGATATTGCGATTGGTGAGCATTATAAAACCATTATTATCACGGGACCTAACACTGGTGGTAAAACAATCACCATTAAAACATTAGGACTGTTACAATTGATGGCACAATCAGGATTGTTTATTACGACAAAGCGACCATCAACTGTCGGTATTTTTAAAGAAGTTTTTGCAGATATTGGCGACGAACAATCTATCGAACAAAATCTATCAACATTTAGTTCTCACATGGCAAACATTGTGTCAATGCTAGATAAAATTGATGATAAAAGTTTAGTGATTTTTGATGAACTCGGTGCCGGTACCGATCCGGCTGAGGGGGCTGCGTTAGCAATCGCTATTTTGGATAAAGTTGCGAGCCTAGGTGCTTATACGATTGCCACGACGCATTATCCTGAATTAAAGTTATATGGTTATAATCGACCTGAGACACAAAATGCATCGATGGTGTTTGATGTTGAAACGCTACAACCAACTTATCAATTTTTGATGGGTGTCCCTGGGCAATCTAACGCTTTAGCGATTGCTAAGCGTTTAGGATTTGGTGAGGATGTGATTGGTGCAGCGACATCTTTGACCAATGACTCAGATCAAGATCTGAACAATATGATTGCTGATTTGGTGGCGCAACGTGACGAGGTAAAAAAGAAAAATGTATCATTGACTAATCAGTTAAAAGATACAAAATCCCAAGCCGAAGCGTTACGTGACAAAGAAATGCAACTTGAAAAAGATCAAGCACGTATATTGTTAGATGCCAAAAATGAAGCTAATCACATTGTTGCAGCTACCAAAAAGAAAGCAGAGCAATTAATTAGTGAGATTCGTCGAGAACGTTTAAATGGTGGTGCAAAAGCCACATCTACTGAGCAAGAGTTGCAACAAAAGAAAGGGCAACTTGATAATTTACGTCAAAATGTGAGCTTGGAAAAGAATAAAGTACTTCAAAAAGCCAAAAAGGCCAAACAGTTATCACCTGGAGATGACATTACCGTACAATCCTACGGGCAACAAGGAACGCTTGTCAAAAAACACAGTAATGGCCAATGGGAAGTAGAAATGGGCATTTTAAAGATGTTAGTTGATGAAGACGACATTGTAAAAACTGAGGCGACAATCAAGGCTCAAAAGGAAAAGTCGAAGCAGAGACAACAAAAAATGACGCGCACAAAAGCGACAGGATCGGCACGCGCTACGGTCAAATCAACGCTTGATTTACGAGGTATACGTTACGAAGCTGCCCTTAGCGAGCTAGACAAATACCTTGATACAGCAGTATTGGCTAATATAAGTCCGGTTGAAATTATTCACGGAAAAGGAACAGGTGCACTACGACAAGGTGTAACAGAATTTTTACGATCAGACCGGCGTGTTGCGTCTTATCACTTTGCTAACGCGAATGCAGGCGGTGATGGCGCGACAATTGTGACACTTAAGTAAGCAAAGTGCTTACTTTTTTTATGGCCAAATTTTGTCCGTGCTTTTGTATTTGATTCAAAAAAGTGCGACAATTAGTTTTGTGTCATTTTGAGATGTAACCGTATTTTAGTGGTTCATATTTAAAAAAGTGAGGAGAAAAAATAGGCATGATTGAGAAGTATTTTAACTTAAGCGCTAATCACACAACGATTAGAACTGAGTTTGTGGCGGGATTAACCACATTTGTGTCCATGGCGTATATTTTGTTTGTTAACCCCAGCGTTTTAGGTGCTGCAGGCATGGATAAGGGGGCTGTGTTTACCGCCACAGGGTTAATTGCTGCGATTGCCACAATATTTATGGGTATCGTTGCAAAGTATCCATTTGCCATCGCACCGGGCTTGGGAATCAATGCTTTTTTTGCTTATTCTGTTGTTTTAGGGATGGGCGTTAAGTGGCAAACGGCCTTGGCAGCTGTGTTTGTTTCTGGAGTCATATTCTGGCTGTTAACTATTTTTAAAATTCGTGAGGTCATTATTAATGCGATTCCTGCTGATCTAAAATCAGCAATTGCAGGTGGTATTGGTCTTTTCATCGCCTTTTTGGGGTTGTCTGATGGCGGTATTGTTGCTGCCAATAAAGACACAATCATTGGTTTTGGCGATTGGAGTAAGCCTGCGACATTACTGACAATATTTGGTATTTTGGTAACGTTTGCTTTATTTGCGCGCCATGTTCCCGGCGCAATTTTCATTGGATTAGTGATTACTGCTGTTGCTGGTTTAATAATCGGACAGGTTCACGCGCCCACTGAAATTATTAGTACAGTGCCTAGCTTAAAGCCGACATTTGGACAAGCAATTTTTGGATTGAAAGACCTTGGCTCATTACAAATGTTAGTTGCTGTTGTGACTTTCTTATTAGTGGCTTTCTTTGATACCGCTGGTTCATTAATTGGTGCTGCTCGTGCAGGTGGTTTTTTGGTTAATAATGAATTACCCAATGCAGGGAAAGCGCTAATGGCTGACTCAATTGGTATGCTTGGTGGTTCGTTGCTTGGTACTTCGCCTACAACAGCCTATATTGAATCATCAACAGGAATAGCTGTTGGTGGTCGAACAGGATTGACTAGTGTTTTCACAGGGATTTTCTTTATACTGGCATTAGCATTTTCACCATTACTAACTGTGGTGACATCACAAGTCACAGCACCTGCACTGATTGTTGTAGGCGTGTTGATGGCTGGTAGTTTGGGCAGCATTGATTGGGAAGATTTTCCAATGGCTGCGGCAGCTTTTCTCACAGTGCTGGGAATGCCGTTATCGTATAGTATTTCAGATGGCATTGCTTTAGGCTTCATTGTTTATCCATTTTTAATGTTAGTGACTGGCCGTGGTAAAGAAGTTCATCCAATTATGTATGGTTTAGGCATAGTCTTTGTAGCGTTTATGGTTATTCTACAAATTGGCTAAACTAAAAAAGATTGTCCGCCAAAGGACAATCTTTTTTAGTTAATGCCTTGCATTAAGCGATGTATATAATGTGATAAGAAGACGAGAACAATACCCAATACAATGGTTCCTGAACCAAACCAGAAAAAATAACCAACTTCATTTTTAGCACTATACAATGTAACGAGTTGTGCGTTAAGCGCAGAACCTACTGCACTGGATAAAAACCACATCGACATCATTTGTGAATTAAAGGCTTTTGGTGCCAGCTTTGTCGTGACCGATAGGCCAACTGGAGAAATCAACATTTCACCAACAATGACTAGTGCCCATGAACCGACTAACCAAAAAGGTGAAACTTTAACATCTGTCCCAAATAGGGAACCGGGAACGGCCATGAGCAGAAAGCTTGATCCAGCAAACATTAAGCCAATCGCAAATTTCATTGGTGATGTTGGCTGCTTTTGCCACTTTGACCACAAAACGGCAAAAAATGGTGTGTAAAGCATGATGAAAAATGGATTCAAAGATTGGAACCAAGAAGCTGGAAAGAAAGACAAATCAACGCGTTCTGCAGCGAAAGTGGCTAACACAATGGCACCTTGCTCTTCGATTGCCCAAAATAAAACAGCGGCTAAAAATAATGGAATATAAGCAATTACTCTGGAACGCTCTGATTTGGTTATTTTCTTGGAAGAAATCATGGTGATAAAATAAGTGACTGGAATTAAAATGGCAACAAGGGTTAGCAAATTAATGAAATCAGGTAAACTGTTCCAACCAACTAATATCATACCAACAATGATCAAAATTAATGCCGTAACGCCCATGATTATCTTTGTTAATAGGGGTTTAATTTCATTTTCAGATAGTGGGTCACTCGGCTGCATTGTTGTGGCCGACAAGTTTTTATTTGCACCGAAATGATACTGTATTAAACCAATGAACATGCCGATAGCGGCCAAAGAAAAGCCAACGTGGTATCCGGCCATTTCTTGTGCTTTTCCAACTAATAATGGTGCAACGAAGCCACCCAAATTAATACCAAAAACGAAAATAGAGAAGCCAGCGTCACGGCGTTTGTCATCATCACTATATAATGAGCCAACTAACGTTGAGACATTGGGTTTCAAAAAGCCAGTACCCAGTACGATAAGAATGACTGACAAAAATAATGCTTTGGCGCCAAATGGCGTTGATAAAGCAATGTGCCCAGCCATTATCAATACGCCACCCCAGAAAACTGTTCGACGTGGCCCGAGTATGCGATCGGCGACAAAACCACCAATTGCACCAGTGAGGTAAACCATTGAAGCATAAATGGCCATAATGGAAGCAGCCGTAGCACGACTAACGTTGAGTTGACCGTCAGCGATTAATGACCACATATAGTAGAGTAGAATGGCGCGCATGCCATAATAGGAAAATCGCTCCCACATCTCTGTCATAAACAGTGTGAGTAATCCACGTGGCTGTCCTAGAAACTGTTTTTCTTTGACTTTCAAAAGTCTCTCCTTTTACCTTGTAAAAATAACTAATGTTAATAAATAGGCATTTACAAGATTTTTATTAAAAGTAACGATACCAGTCTACGCCTATTCTGTGAAATATTCAATCCTTAATATTTTCACTGATTTTAAAAAATTGAATTAAAACGGGACACCATTAGTGAGGTTGGTTTTTTTATAGTATAATCAAATCAGAATAAATTAAGGACATTTTATGGCAAACGAAAAATTTGATGCTTCGGCATTTTTATCATCACTCTTTCACTACGCACGAGATTTTAACTACAATCATATTATTTTTGATGCAAATCGTTACAAAATCTTGGTTAATTTAGTACGGAAATCATCAACTTATGGCAATGCTGAGATGTTTTATGTTTCAGCAGATCCTAAAGCTTTTGCACCTGTCATTTCACGTATTAATAGTGCGATTGAAATTGCTGAGTTAGAGGGATCACAACAAGCAACCATTAAAACACCGCTATTGGCCCGCGAAGATCAGGTGTTTCAATTCAGACTAAAAGAATTTGGAAACGGTAAATATAACTTAGATCTCAGTATATAAGGAGGAAGCTGTCAAATGGTCAGATGACCATTGAGACACAAAATGTTATGAAACAAGGCAAATCAGCACAAATTAAAAAGATGCGTCACGTACAATCTAAACAAAAGTTAACCTCAAGGAAAACAATACCAGCCTTCAACTATGATGAGTTTGCAGGCTTTTTGAGGGCACGATATTTTTTGACGCATCGCAATAAATATGCACCGGAAATCTTTGAAGTAGCCTCATTCTTTCTTGATGATGTTATTGCTACTATGGTCCAACAACATTTTACGCAATTTACCAGTAATGAACGGGCAACGATTAATTTAAATGAAACGATGCAGGCTGCCTTAGTTAATAGTGACGACCGTGATTGGCGTTATTTTGTTTTACTAGTACCGGTGCTATTTGATATGCAACAATTTTTGGTCAAAGAAAGCCAAGTCAACGATCGTTTTGTTGCGCAGACGACCAATTTTGATGTTAATTTTTGGCGTATGATTATGCGTACAGTGATGGCAATCAACTTTTTCAAGTGGCAAGGTAAAGATGTTTCAGAAATGATGAAAACATCAAATGCTATTGATACCTTACAATTTAAGTTTTTAAGCGAAAATGATGCCGATGATGATTTTAATATGGCAGTTATTGCCGAAACATTTCGTGGTTTAGAACCAAAAATGAAGCCACTCAAAGTTTCAGAAGCATTCTTAAAGTCCAATGAAACTTTAACAGCTGAAGAACTTCAAGCTGAAGAAGCATACGCAGAAAAACGTCTCGCACAATTTAAAGGAAACTCAGTTAAAGGTGTTGTGAGTGAGAATGTCATCAACTTATTGCACGCATTTCATGTCGGTATTGCTAAAGAGTATAATCTAACGCACGAACAATGGGATGCTAATGTGTTGAACGATTTTGTGCAACAACATTTGATGGCGTATTGGACGCCACAATGGTCGGACATAGATGGTATTGGTGGTGAGGTCAAATCTTACTTGAAGTTCTTAAGTCAAAAAAAAGCCATCACAGGTTTGGGCAAAATTGTGAGTGGCATTATAGATCTTGATCATTATATTGATGTTGCTGCGATTAATAGCTTATTGCGTCAATTAAATGGTTCGGATTTGGAAAAGCTTGCCTAAAAAACACGTACGGATAGTAACAACCAAAGTTAGATGCCATTCTATCTCTTTGTGTTGGTACGACTGACGTGTTTTTTTTAGGCTTTGCAGTTGATGAGTAGCGTGATATGGCGAATTGTCCCTGGAATAATTATCATTGATTGATGCGTTTTTATGGCATGCAACCAAAGTTGACCGGCTTGTGTTTGGTACACATAACCTGTTAATTCGGTGATTTCTTCGCTCAAGAGGGATTGGTTAATCTGAATTGTAACAGGTTCCTCTTGGTTGATGGCGCATGTCAATCTTGTGATGATTTGATTAGCAGTGAGTTGGCGCTTCAAAGGAACATGCTTTTTCGGTGTAAAAAGCTGCTTTAATCCTTTTAACATACGACCTAACGGTGACCTAAATTGATGGCGTACAATATAATTTTGCATATTCATCTGCTCCACTCGTAATTGATTAATTCCATCATACGAACAAATGTTCAAAAAAGCAATATTTTTATGGACTCTTAATAATTTCTTGAATAATTTATTAGGCTTTGTCTGTTGATAAAATTGGAAAATTTGTTGATAACCACAAAATGTGTCCATGCGAACAAATATTCAATCATCCAGCTCGATACATATATTTATTGAATTATAGGTCGAAAATTGGTATAATCAGTCTATTAGTTTATAAAGAGGAAAATTATGACACAGCGTGGTTTATTGATTGTGCTTTCTGGCCCATCTGGGGTGGGTAAAGGAACTGTTCGCAAGGCGATTTTTGAAGAAGATGGAATTGATTTTCAATATTCCATTTCAGCAACAACGCGTTCGCCTCGTAAGGGTGAAGTAGATGGTGAGGATTATTTCTTCGTGACACGCGAACAATTTGAAGAAAGAATTAATAACGGCGACATGTTAGAATATGCCCAGTATGTTAATAATTACTACGGCACCCCTAAGAGCTTTATTGATCAAACACTTGCAAGTGGTAGAGATGTTTTCCTTGAAATTGATGTTCAAGGGGCACTTCAAGTAAAATCTAAAATGCCTGAGGGTACTTATATTTTCTTAACGCCACCAGATTTAACAAATCTGCGTTCGCGATTGGTTGGTCGTGGCACTGATTCTAGTGAAGTGATTGAAAAACGTGTGGCAGCAGCTCGTGATGAACTTAAAATGATGATAAACTACGATTATGCAGTTGAAAATGATGTTGTATCTCGTGCAGTTGATCGTATTAAGGCCATAATTACGGCTGAACGTTTGCGTGTCACACGCGTATTTGAACAAATTTAATTTAAGGAGAATATAAATGTTATTATATCCATCAGTTGATAAGCTCTTAGAGAAAGTTGATTCGCGGTACAAGTTGATTGCGCTAGGAGCGAAGCGTGCGCGAGAATTAGATGCTGGTATGCCACCAACGCAAGAGACATTTAAATCCAACAAATCAGTTGGACAAGCACTTGAAGAAATTGAAAATGGGGATGTTGTTATTGATCCTGATTTTGAAGACGAAGTTTAATTTATTTAGGAGACAACATACAACATGGCAGAATTTCCACAATTAGAACCACAAAATTTTGCGGGCCCAGTGGCGACGTTTGACACTAACCACGGTGCTATTAAGATAAAGCTGTTTGCTGATTTGGCGCCAAAAACGGTTGAGAATTTTACAACCCATGCTAAAAATGGCTACTATAATGGTGGTATTTTTCATCGGGTTATCCGCGACTTCATGATTCAGGGTGGCGATCCTGACGGTACGGGAATGGGCGGCGAAAGCATTTGGGGCAACAGCTTCGAAGACGAATTCAGTGAACAATTGTTTAATGTTCGAGGCGCTTTATCAATGGCTAATGCTGGTCCAAACACAAATGGATCACAATTTTTCATTGTCCAAGCGTCTGAATTTCCCGCCCAAATGGCTTCTGCTCTGAAGAATGTTCCATCAGAAATGGCGGATTATTATCGACAAAACGGTGGTACGCCATGGTTAGACGGTAAACATACTGTTTTTGGTCAAGTTATTGAAGGCCTTGATGTAGTTGACGATATTGCCAAAACACAGGTTAATATGATGGATAAGCCCAAAGAAGATGTTGTTGTAAAGACAATTACAATTGCAGGTGAGTAACCTGCTTTTTTTGTGCACTTGAACGGACTACACGTGAAATTAATGGTCGTGATATAATAATTTGTAGAGGTTAATTACATGTCATATTTTGTTGGGCAAAAACTAAAAGGTAGAATAACGGGTATTCAGCCTTATGGTGCTTTTGTGGCACTTGATGAACATACACAAGGGTTAATTCACATTTCTGAATGTAAATCAGGGGTTGTGCGAGATTTGAAGCATGAACTCACTCTTGGTAAAGAGGTGGAAGTGGTGATTATGGATATTGAACAATACAATGGCAAAATTAGCTTGTCATTGCGTCAAGAAGATATGCATGTATATGCCCAAGCGCCACTAATAAAAAACACCAACCTTCGCAAACGTTTTTGGACGAACTATCATTTGGATTATGGTTTCTCACCAATCGCAAATAAAAAAGAAGAATGGATTAAAGAAGCGTTGACACGCATCGGAAAGTGAAAAATAAAAAATGTCACTAATCGCAGCGACCACAATCGCGGTCAAAGATAATTTACCCTACTTTTTGGTAGAAAAAACCAAAGATCAAACGTATCGTTTTTTTACAACGAAAATGCATCGGCATAATAATGATACGTCTTTGGGGGCAGTATTAAGAGGATTGAAGTCCCTAGGGCCTGTTGACTTTGATGACTGGCGTTTGGGAGAACTGACCAGTGTTTCAGGCGGTGATAGTTTAATGTCAATTTATTCGTTTGATGTTAAAGATATGCCGAAAATTGAAAAAGAATTGAATTATCTGCTAGTATTTGTACCGGCTAACAAAATTCATCCGCTGCTTGAAACCTTGCAAACAACGGCTTTTGTGAGCTTTGAAGAATAAAACAGAAAAAAGGTATTGACAAAGGGAAAAAAGAGCGTATAGTTTTAATAGTTGTCCAAGAGGCAACGAGC
>NZ_BMBS01000041.1 GCF_014634805.1 Leuconostoc falkenbergense | reverse complement strand
GAGGTTTATTTGAAGGCATACCAAACATTAACTGAAGTCCAAGCAGCCATTGGTTGGTATATCAATTTTTATAATAGCAATCGTATCTCAAATGTCGCCTAATTAACTGAATAAAAATAGTCCAATTTATTGACTTCTGAGCAATGCCATGTGAATTTGATAGGCAGTTTCAACCTTTTCAGGATTTTCTCCAACGCGTGTAATAATTCCTTTATCTACAAATGGTTTAAAGTCATTATTCATTGTTTGAGAGATTAACACATCTCGATCTGCCAAATATAATACATGTTTTTTAGTATTAGAATAAAGCAAACGATAAATAATTTGAAAAGCAGTGTACGTTTTACCAGTACCCGTTGCCATCACCAGTAAATTTTTCTGCTGCCCACGAACAATGCTTTCAACAACAGCATTAATTGCATTTCTTTGATAATACATGGGCTCCCGAGGCGTTTCCCCAAGATCTACATAATATGGTGCGTCAACAGCATCTGGCTGTTCATCAAGCATTGAAATCAACTTATCATAATCCGGTAAATTTCCAAGCTTAATCGTACTTTCTTCTTGAGTAATCCTATTTTTAAAATACCAAATATTGCGACCGCTGGATGCAAAAACAAACGGTATATTTAGATCTTCAGCGTAATCCAATGCCTGGCTCATTCCATATGAATCATCATGCTTATTAGATTCAGCTTCAATTACTGCCAACGGTTGTTGAGAAGCACGATCTTTCCATAATATGTAATCCACTTTTTTACTAGTTTTCGTATCACGTGATGAATTTTGACCCACAACACGAAAACGACCTGGTGTATACCGTAATTCACGTTGAATTAATTTTTCATCCCAATTTGCTCGAATGATAGGTTCTAGTATTTTAGCTTTCGTGTCTTCTTCGCTATAATCTTCCATAACTCCACCAATTTCATATTGTGTTATTTTTGCAAATTTTCATATACACACATTATACCAGTCATTCATCAATTCTGCGCTCGCTCGGCGACTATTGAGAGGTGAAGTTTACCTAAGTTACTACCACGTTCAACCCGCCGTGTGGCCAGTTAGTTGTCTCAAACGGCGAAGATTCTTTCATCAATCCATTTAAAAAAATTGATTTAAAAGCACTGCTACCAAATACGGAAACCGCTCGACAGTCAACCGCCCCCACAACAGTTAAGCTCGCCCGTGATTATTGTTAGTTACTTGATTTGAATCTAAAATGGAGCCCATCGCTTGTTGATAGGAATATAAACCCCATCCTTAATGATTTAAAACAATGGCTTTCTTAATCTGTCAGTGTCAACCAAATATTGAATGATACGCCGTGAAAATCCAGTACGTGCTGATAATTCATTCTTTGTTAAAAGATCTCGATGTATAAAATCCACTTTTTTCATATGGGAAACTCTTCTTTCAAAACACAAACTTTGCATAGTGCTAATATTTGTTTATTTTTATTGCAACAACCTAATTGCATTGAAACAAAAAAGACCAAAATTCACACATTTGAAAAAAATTAATAGAAAAATACTGCGTGCTATCGCTTGACCAGCAGAAAAAAGAGTCAAAGAAGCCCAAATAAGAATAAGTCATATCCCCAACGAAAATCAGCTACGACAAACACTTGGATCCCCACCCTGCCATTTCAAATCCTATTATTATCAAGTTTATAGCGCTCACACACCCAACACTTACACAGAACCCACCCTTTTGCACACGAATGTCACAAAAATCAGGAAGTTAAATACCCATACTCTATCTGCTAAATGCCTTTATATCAAACAAAAAAAGACGCTTTATCAACGTCTTTTGTGCAAATCGTGTGTCACATCGCTAATAAGAGCAATGTTCAATAAATTACCTATTGTATATTGTCACAAACCCGCTATAGAGTGGCGATTAGCGAGATTATTATGCGTAAAAAATGCCGACGAGAGGATTCGAACCTCCGACCCCAGGTTTACGATACCCGTGCTCTACCAACTGAGCTACGTCGGCATGACTCCGACTGCCGGGCTCGAACCGGCGACAACCTGATTAACAGTCAGGTGCTCTACCAACTGAGCTAAGTCGGAATGACATTTGTTGCTTAACACAACTATTTTATTATGCCATGAACAACCCTTCATGTCAACTATTTATTAGTTGAAAAAAGAAGTAAACCAAGTGGTTTACTTCTCATAAAACTCCGACTGCCGGGCTCGAACCGGCGACAACCTGATTAACAGTCAGGTGCTCTACCAACTGAGCTAAGTCGGAATAACATTGCTGACACAACTTAATAATTATAACTAATTGTGCAGCAATTTGTCAATAGTTTTCTCATAAAACGTTCTAATAAATCGAATGATTCATTTATTCTGGACGCATTGTTGGGAACAAAACCACATCACGAATTGTGTCTGAATCAGTCAATAGCATAATCAAACGATCAATACCAACACCCAATCCACCCGTTGGTGGCATACCGTATTCCAAAGCCTCAATAAAGTCTTCATCAATACCCTCGGCCTCATCGTTACCATTTTCACGCTCGGCTGCTTGTGCCTCAAAACGTGCACGTTGATCGATGGGATCATTTAATTCAGTAAAAGCATTGGCATATTCACCACCCATGATGAACAACTCAAAACGGTCGGTGAAACGTGAATCGTCAGCATTGCGCTTTGCTAGTGGTGATACCTCAACAGGATGACCATAGACAAACGTTGGCTGAACTAAAGTATCTTCAACAAATTCCTCAAAGAATGCATTGATGATGTGACCAACTGCCCAATACTTTTCGTACTTAACATGATGTTCATCAGCCAATTTTTGTGCCTCTTCGACCGACATATCTTGCCAAAAATCAACACCTGTGCGATCTTTAATCAAGTCATTCATATGTGCGCGTTCAAAGTTCTTTGATAAATCAATTTCAGTACCTTGATAGGTGATTTTTAGGTCATCAGAAACAACGCTTGCGGCTGCCTTAAAAATACCTTCGGTTTCATTCATGACATCAGTGAAATCCCAATAAGAGGCATACGATTCCATCGTCGTAAATTCAGGATTATGCTTAGGATCCATCCCTTCATTTCGGAAAATACGTCCGATTTCATAAACACGTTCCATACCACCAACAACCAAGCGCTTCAAATAAAGTTCTGTGGCAATACGCATATACATATCAATGTTCAAAGCGTTGTGATGTGTGATAAATGGACGAGCGGCAGCGCCACCAGCTTCTGTTTGTAGAATTGGTGTCTCCACTTCCAAGAACTCATTTTTGTCCATGTAAGCGCGAATGGCTGATATAATGTGTGACCGTTGCTGGAACTTTTTGAATGATTCCTCATTAGCAATCAAATCCAAATAGCGCTTACGGTAGCGTGTTTCGACATCTGAAATACCATGGAACTTGTCAGGCATTGGACGCAACGCCTTTGATAGGTGTGTCAAATGCGTTGCCAAAACCGTTAATTCGCCGGCTTCCGTCTTCATCATGATACCCTTAATACCAAGAAAATCGCCCAAGTCAGCGCGCTTAATAATTGGGTAATTTTCGCCTAAGTCATCGCGCTTAGCATAAACTTGAATTTTGCCTGACACATCGCGAAAGTCCGCAAAAATAACTTTACCGGCACCACGCTTAGCCACCATACGGCCAGCAATCGTCACCTCATGTTGTCCTGCTTCAAGTTCTTCTAAAGTACTATTATCGTACAAATCATGCAATTCTTGCGCTTTTGCTGAGCGTTCGAATCGTTTGCCAAATGGATCTAAATGTAAATCATCAACTAGAGTCGCTAACTTCTGACGACGGGCTAACATTTGATCATTAAGGGCTTTTTCTTCAGCCATTAGTATAAAATCCTTCCCTGATGAGCGCTTTTTGAACGCACTCCCACTAATTAAATATCATACCAAAAAAACGACATAATCTCAAAATTATGCGTTATTTTCTTCAATTTGTTGCAAAATTTCTTGTAATTCTGTCGCAGTAAAAAAGTAACGTTTACCTGAAAACTTACCAACAACTTCTGCACCATCATCTTCATCAATCATGGCTTTTATTTCTGCTACCGGTAACGTAGCTAACATCTTAGCGTAGGCTGATTTTGGTGGCTCTGCTGCTAAACCAACACCGGCTGTTTGCAAAATATTAACTTCACCTTTTCCAAATATTTCTTCTAAAATATTTAGCGGTGTGTACCCATCTGACAACATATCAGACAGCGGTCGCATGTTAGCCAGTGCTTTTTCAAGCTGCTCAATAGACGCATCGCTGGCGTCTGGTAATGCTTGTACTAAAAAGCCACCCGCCACACCAACAGTATCATCTTCGTTCATATAAACCGAAACACCAATTGCTGATGGAATCTGTTCAGACTGTGCCAAATAGTAGGTAAAATCATCACCAATTTCACCACTCACCAGTTGGCTCTGTCCAATATATGGATTGGCGTATGGTGCAAATTTGGTAACTTGCAAAACACCATTGTGCCCGACCGCTTGGGCAACATCCAATTGTCCAGAATCAGTCACAATCGCATCAAGTTGCGGATTAGTCACATATCCACGTACACTACCTTTAGCGTCAGCTTCTACCACAACATTGCCAATTGGACCACGTCCATTGAGCTGAATTGAGAGACGTTCTTCTCCTTTTAAAACAGCCTGCGCCATCAACGTCGACGCTAATAAACCACGCCCCAAAACAACGGAAGCAATACGCGTTGTGTTATGAGTTTGTGCTGCTTCTCGGACCAAATTTGTCCCATTTACAGCAAATGCACGAAAATCGTTATTTTTTGTAATTGCCTTAATAAACTGATCAGCCATTTAATTATTTTCCTTAACTTCAAATAAAAAAGTCGACCCAACGGTCAACTTCTATTTTACTAATTTTTATCATGATTGTCATCAGCAGGTGCATCATCAGGTACTTCAACAACTTCTGAATCGGAGGTTGTATCATCATCTTTTGACTCACTGTCTGGATGTTCATACTTTTCTTCAGCTTGAGAATCCTTAGCATCAGCTGCAGCTTTGGCTTCTTCAAACGACTTAGCCGTTGCCAATTGATCATCATCTTGGACATCTTTACGCGTAAATTCACCCGTTTCATAAATGTCTTTAATTTGTCTTTCGTCCAACGTTTCAACTTCAAGCAACGCTTCAGCAATAGCTGTCAACTTATCTTTATGCTCTTGCAAAATTGTTAACGCATCGTTGAAAGCCTCTTGCGCCAAACGACGAACTTCTTCATCAATCAGACGTGCTGTTTCTTCAGAATAAGCGCGATTACCACCTTGATCAGCATAACCAACACTGGCATTACCTTCAAGTTGTACCATACCTAACTTATCTGACATACCAAAAGCGGTTACCATTTGACGTGCCAATCCTGTTGCTTGCTGGAAATCGTTGGAAGCCCCCGAACTTGCTTCATTAAACATGAAGATTTCGGCAGCACGTCCACCCATCAAACCAGCTAATTGTTCCTTCGCTTCAGAATACTTCAAATTATAACGATCATTTTTCGGCGTCATTAGGGCATAACCACCAATGCGGCCACGTGGCACGATTGTTACCTTACGAACAACTGAAGCTTCTGAACGGACCAACCCAACCAACGCATGCCCCGCTTCGTGATAAGCGGTTGTACGTCGTTCTGATTCTGACATACCACGATTTGTTTTCGCTGGGCCTTGGAAAATACGATCTTCCGCTTCATCAATATCAGCAGCGTCAACCTTTTTCTTATTGCGACGAGCTGCTAACAACGCTGCTTCGTTCAACAAGTTTTCTAAGTCGGCACCAACATATCCCGGTGTCTGTTGCGCAATCGCTTTCAAATCAACGTTGTCAGCCAATGGCTTATTTTTGGCGTGAACATTCAAAATTGCTTCACGGCCTTTAACATCTGGTGCGCCAACCAAAATCTTACGATCAAATCGACCAGAACGAAGCAAAGCCGGATCCAATACATCTGAACGGTTTGTAGAGGCCAAAATGATAACCCCTTCTGAACCTTCAAAGCCATCCATTTCAATCAAAATTTGGTTCAAAGTTTGTTCACGTTCATCGTTACCGCCGCCCATTCCAGTACCACGGCGACGACCAACAGCATCAATTTCATCAATGAAAATAATTGCTGGGGCTGACTTCTTAGCGTTTTCAAACAAGTCACGAACACGTGAAGCACCAACACCAACAAACATTTCCACGAAGTCTGAACCAGACATTGAGAAGAATGGCACACTGGCTTCACCAGCAACAGCCTTAGCAAGTAATGTTTTACCAGTTCCCGGAGGTCCTTCCAAAAGAACACCCTTTGGTATACGAGCACCTAAACTCACGAATTTCTTTGGTGATTTCAAGAATTCAACAACTTCAACCAGTTCTTGCTTTTCTTCTTCCGCACCAGCGACATCCGCAAAGCGAACTTTATTGTCTTTGGGATCTGATGGCTTGGCTTTTGACTTGCCAAAGCTCATCATACCGCCTTGACCACCTTTGCCACCACCAGCTTGATTCATCATGACATAGAAGACAGCCACGATTAGTAACACTGGAATCAGTGATACCAACAAGTTTAACCAGAAACCAGAATTTTCAGCCTGCTTTGTAACTAATTCTGTCTTCGTCTTAGTTGCAGCTTGCGTAACTTCCTTTAGTGAAGCGTCGTTAGGCAGCAAAGTTGACGTGAATTTTGTCACCTTTTGAGTTGGCTGTAAGAAGCTAATACCGCTATCTTTAGAAGCTGTTTGTGCTTTTTTATAAGTACCAGTAATATTATAAATACTGTTACCGGGTTGCACTGTAATCGATTTGATTTCTTTGTCATTCAGCGCCTTAATAAATTCACTTGATGTTAAGGTTTTAGTTGTTGACTTGTCGTTACCGAACAAGCCATAAAACATGCCAACAACAACAAGGAAGATAAAGACGTAGAAAATGCTATTTCGAAAGAAACCGCCTTTGTTATTTTTCATTGTAATTCCTCAATTTCTATTTGGTGTAAACTTCTTTTTTCAAAATACCAACGTACGGTAAGTTTCGATAAAAGTCTTTGTAATCTAGACCATATCCGACAACAAACTGATTACGGACATCAAAGCCAATATAATCAGCCGTTACTTCAACTTTACGCCCCTCTTTTTTGTCCAATAGAGTTGCAACTTTAATTGATCGTGCGCCTCGTTTAGCAAGTAAGTCTTTCATAAACAGCAATGATTGACCAGTATCGACAATATCTTCTAAAATAATCACATCACGATTCTGAACATCTGACCTAATGTCTGTCACCAATGTAATCTCATCAGTACTTGCAACACCGCCATGATAACTAGAAATTTTAATAAATTCTAATTCTGCGTATAAATCAACCTCACGGATCAAATCAGCCGTCCAAAGGTAAGCACCTTTCAACACTGACAAGAACAAGGGACGCTCGCCCGCGTAGTCTTCAGTAATTTGCTTACCTAAACGCTGCGCTGCTTGCTGAATGCTTGCCTGATCATACAAGACTTCTTCTATATCGTTATCCACTTATGTTTCCTCAATTCGCCATACAAGCCAATTTGGCTGCGTATTTTGTTTAACAGTATATTCTGCACTGACACGCCATTCATTGTTGCGTAACTGCACTGCGACAATATCATCATTCATCGTTGTAAGCACTAACATTGCTTCCCGTTCTTGTAACGTCAGTTTTTCGTCAATTGCTAGTCGTCTCAACTTTTTATGGCCGTTTATGAGAGCAATTTTATCACTAGAGTTAGCTGAACGCAAGCAAATCACTGCCTTTTTTGCGGCCATTGAAAATGCAATAGCGGAATCTTGATGAATTGGCTCTTGATCAGTCCATAACCATGACTGATTTGCCAAAAAATACCGTTGATTCAATTTTAACATAACTGGCGACAAAACTTGGCCCCTATTTTGCTCTTTTTGTAGTCCAAGTTGGTCATAGCTCTTGACAAGTTGCACACCTTGATTCAAAGCAATACTGCCATTGGGTTTTGAATCGTTATTAAGCAGCTGAAGCGCTTCCATAATTTGATTCTCTTTAATATTAAATATTTGGTGTGATTGCAACCAATATTTTAATGTAGGCCCCTGCCATGCCTGTGGAATCGTATGCCAAGACGCGATATTTTGTGCATAAATAGCAGCTTGTTCGTCAATTAGTCGTTCTTGATTTTGAATTTGTTGCGCCATGTCATTAATATGTCGAACAGCTTGCGCATTAATGGTTGTGAGTTTTGGCAGCACATCATTTCGCAATAAGTTTCTCGGCGTGTAATTGGGATCCGAGTTGGTACTATCTTCTCGCCATTTCAACTGATTGCGATTGGCATAAGCAACTAATTCTTGTTTTGTCAACGCCAAAAAAGGCCGAATAATGTGATTAGTTTTTGCCATCATGCCCGACATTTGACGCAATTGGCCGCCCCTGATCATTTTTAATAAAACTGTTTCTGCTTGATCATTAGCATGATGCGCCACTACGATTGTGTCTGTTTGATACTGCTTTGCTAACGCATTAAAAAAATCATAGCGAAAAATTCGAGCTTCTTTTTCAACCGCATGATCAGGTATCGTTTGCCAGTCACGTTGTTCAAAAATGACATTCATTTTTTGGGCTAGTTTAGCCACAAAGGACGCGTCCTCATTGCTCTCTGAACGCAAATGATAGTTGACGTGGGCAACGACAATACGGATTGGCATTTGCGCTAGTGCGTGGAGTAAAACAACAGAGTCCACCCCACCAGAAACAGCAACAATAACCGTTGATGGCCATGAATTTTGTTTAATTGCTTGTTTAACTTTTTCCATTGTTATGAAAAAGGCACCCCTTCGGGTGCTTCTCCTAGTTATTATCTGCAGGTAGGTTGTAAATGATTTCGCCGGCTTTTGAGTAACCATATTTATCGCGTAATAATTGTTGCAAATAAGTGGGGTTTTTGAGGCGCTTAACATTTGTTGCTAACTGCTTATTTGTTTTTTGAACGTGTTCCAAACGATCTTGCGTCTTAGTCAGCTTCTGATTAGCCGCATGTAGTTTCACCTGACCAATCAATAATTGCACAGCAAAAATAGTCGCCACTAACGCGCTAATTAACAAAATGTTTTTTTCGCGACGCGCGTGAGCTTTACGATAATGCTTAGCTGCCTGTGCATTAGCCAATTCAGAATTATGAATTTCACGTGCAATTGCTGAATTAAGTGGCGTAATATTTGATTGTTTTTTTTGTCTATAAACCGCCATGTGAATTTTACCTATTACAAGTGTCGCACGTTCTTTAACACTTTTCAACAATCTTTAGACTTGTTTAATAATTTTGCTTACTTTTCGTCACCGATTTCTCGAAAATCTTGCGCATACGTTTCACGCAAAACCTCATACATGTCAGCAGATTCTTCTTTTTTGGTCGTTTCTACAATTTTAACCACTTTAACCGTCACTGTTTTGTTACCAAAACGGATTTCGAGCTCATCATTAGTGGCGACATCAGTTGAAGATTTTGCTACTTTACCATTAATTGAAATCCGACCTTGATCAGCGATTTCTTTTGCAACGGTACGTCGCTTAATTAAACGAGAAATTTTAAGGTATTTATCTAATCGCATAAGTTACTCCTTTTCATGCTCACTTTGTTCTTTTTCAATCACTACTAATAAGAAGTCACGCAAAATATTGAGCCATATACTGCTTTCAGCAACATCATTAACGGTCAATATTACCTGCAAGTCACCAGATTCTGTGCGTACGGCTGCCTTTAGTGGCACGTCGATAAGCGCTTCAAAAATTGTCTCACCTGACAATTTTGTCGTCGCTTGTGCATTAAATGTGATGGCTAACTGCTTACGTTGACGCCGTATATTGATGATTTGCGCTTGATCAGCCAATTGCTTAATACGACCAACCAACAATAACCTAGCCACTTCATCCGGCATTTCACCAAATCGGTCCAACATGTCAGCTTCAATATCTTCAAAAACATCGTCTGTTTTTGCTTGCCGTACTCGTGTATAAAGTTCAATTTTTTGTGCATTATCACTGACATAATCATCGGGTAGATAAGCTAACACTCCTAAAATCAGCTCGGCATCTGTTTCTGGTTGATCTGAAGTAATGACTTGTCCTTGTTTTTGCGCAACTGTGTCTTTCAACATCTGCGTATACATATCATAACCCACAGAGTCAATAAAGCCATGTTGTTGCTTACCTAATAAATCACCCGCACCGCGTATGCTCAAATCACGCATTGCAATTTTAAAACCAGAGCCCAATTCAGTAAAATCACGAATCGCTTCTAGTCGCTTTTCAGCCTCTTCGGACGGTGTTCGGGTAAATGGATAAGTGAAGTATGCATAAGCTAGTCGTGTTGATCGTCCCACACGGCCACGCAATTGATACAATTGCGACAATCCCATGTGGTCAGCATTTTCCACAATTAAAGTGTTGGCGTTTGGAATATCAACGCCAGTTTCGATGATGGTTGTTGTCACCAAAACATCATATTCGCCATTCAAGAAATCATATAGAATACTTTCTAATTGTGTCTCAGACATTTGACCATGAATCGCCGCCACTCTAGCACTTGGCACAAGATCTTCAATTTGACTCACAACACGATCTAAATCCATCACGCGGTTGTGCAAATAGAAGACTTGTCCATCACGAGCAATTTCTTTTTCAATGGCATCACGTACCACTGTCCAATCAGCTTCCATGACATAAGTCTGAATGGGGTAACGGTTAGCTGGTGGTGTCTCAATGACTGACAAATCACGTGCCCCAACCATTGCCATATTCAATGTTCGAGGAATCGGCGTCGCTGTTAATGTTAACACATCAACGCTAGTACGCAACTGCTTGAGGCGTTCTTTATGCTTGACGCCAAAACGTTGTTCTTCATCAATAATCAACAACCCTAAGTCAGAAAAGTTAACATCCTGACTTAGTAAACGATGCGTGCCAACTACAACGTCTAATTCATGCGCTTTAAGCTGGCTAATCACCGCTTTGTTTTGAGATGGCGTCTGAAAACGACTCAGTACGCCAATTCTAATTTCGGGAAAATCGTCAAACCGCGCTTTCATTGTTTCATAATGTTGCTGTACCAAAATCGTTGTTGGTGCTAAAAAGGCAACTTGTTTGCCAGCATGAGCCGCTTTAAACACCGCCCGCAAGGCAACTTCTGTCTTACCAAAGCCGACATCTCCGACCAATAAGCGATCCATTGGTCTGATTTTTTGCATATCAGCTTTAATTTCTTCGATACTGCGAATTTGGTCTGGGGTTTCAGGATAGCGAAAGGCTGTATCAAACTTCAATTGCGCCGTATCGTCTGGTGGGAAAGCAAATCCTTGTTGCGCTTCGCGCTTGGCATATAATTCAAGCAAATCGTCCGCAATATCTTCTATTTTTGCCGCAACTTGTCGTTTGGTTTTAGCCCATTCACTACCACCTAACTTATTCAGCTTTGGTGCCTTAGCGGCATCCGACGCGCCAATATATTTTTGAATTAAATTTAGTTGCGTAACTGGAATGAAAATCTTTGCATTCTGTTGATAAGCAACTGATAGATAATCTTGCTTGTCACCATCTGCTTCAATGGTTTGAAGACCTTCGTAACGTCCAATACCATGATTAATGTGAACGACATAATCACCAACGTTCAACTCATTATACGATTTTAAACGCTCTGCGTTAGCAATTTTTCTTTGACGTGGTGCTGTTTTGTGTGTTTGTGTAAATAATTCTCGCTGCGTGAATACTGTCAAATGCAACTGTGGCCACTCAAATCCCGCTGTCAGGCCCCCAGACATAATCTGAACTTGATTAGGTAAGACTTCAGTTGTTTCAGTAATTGGTATTTTGAAATCAACAAGCGAAGACGCAAAATCATGGCGCTGCTTGGCATCATCAATCATCAAAATGACTGTCGTGCCAGCTTCTTGTGCGTATGTTAAATCATTCTTGAGGGCGTTGATTTGGCCATAATATTGGTTCGCTGGTCGCGTTGTTATTTCAACCATTGCATCAAATTTAATACGATTCAAACCACGTTGAAAGTTGGCCAAATATAAAGTTGTGCGCTGATTATGCGCAATTTGGTCAGCAATGTCAACACGCCACGTTTGGTGTGGCAATAATTGAAAGCTTTCAATTTGTTTATCAATCCACTCTTGGTCACGACTTAATTGCTGTAATCTTGTTTCGGTGAGACGTGTATACTCATCAATCACTATCAAGGCGTCATCATGAAAATAATCCAATAAAGTTGTTTGCCCATTAAAAAAATACTGCATATAAGGCAACAATTCTGGTCCACGTTCATGAGCGTTTAGAACGTGTTGTGTTAAAGCAAAACCGTCAGTAGCATGTTTTTTATCAGCCCCATTTAGGCGGGTACGATTATCACTAAAATCCGTTTCAATTGCTAATTTGGCCTGATCATATTGTGACTCTGACACAACAAAGTCAGTTGCTGGATCAATTGTTACCGCTTCTAAACTATCAATGCTTTTTTGGCTTGTAACATCAAAATGTTTTAATTGATCTAATTCGTCATCAAAAAAATCCAAACGAATCGGATCGTTGGCTGTTAACGGATAAATGTCAATGATTGAGCCACGTTGCGCAAACTCACCGGGTGTTTGTACGAGCTTGACTGGTGAATAACCCATCATCATCAACGTGTTCTTGATCTCTGAAAATTCATAGGTCTCACCAACGCGAATCGTCAAGCGAGCAGCTGTCACGGTTGCCATATCAGGTAGTAGACGCTCTGCACCCGCCAAATTAGTCACAACGATCATAGGTTGACCAGTCACGAGCGCCATAAGTGTTTGTAAACGCTGCAAGCGTAATTCTGGCGAACTAATCGCCATCTCTGTTGCCACTGATTCTTCTGCTGGAAACTGGTATACATCCTCAACTAACGCAGCAACATCAAAATAAAGTTGCTCGGCATGCGTTTGTGTGTCGGCAATGACCAATACTTGTCGAGGATTAGCATTAAAAATAGCGGCAATGCTTGCTGCTTTTACTGTTCCATTCACGCCTAAAAGCAACTGTGTTGCGGCACCAGTTGCTTGTTTGACAATTGTTTGAATTGTATCTGTTTGACTTAAATATTTAACTAAACTCATTTACCCGTTATATTGATTGCTTAACTCTGCTATCGTTGCCCCGTTGATCCAATCAGAAATGGCCTGCGTGCTGCGTGCAAGCATTGTCTCGACGATTTCTGACTCTGCTTTTGAAAAATGTCCCAAAACATAGTTAATGACCACTTGTTTTTCATGTTCTGGATGCCCTAACCCAAATTTTAAACGTAAAAATGTTTGTGAATCCGTGTGCGCCATAATACTTTTGAGCCCATTGTGACCACCAGCTGATCCTTTGGCACGAAAACGCAGTTTGCCAAATGGCATATCCATGTCATCAGCTAAAACCATGATATCGGTGACATCACCATCATAGTAATCTAAAATTGCCCGAACGGCTTTACCTGAATCATTCATATAAGTTGTTGGCTTAACCAGCATGACAGGCACACCATCAACTTGAATTTTAGCGGTCAATGCAAACTGTTTTGTTGGTGAAAAAGTTGCATTGTGAGCAGCTGCAAAAGCATCAATTGCCATGAACCCAATGTTATGACGCGTCTGATCGTACTTTTCACCAATGTTTCCTAACCCAAAAATAAATTTCATAATGACCATTTCTTTCTATAATTTCACTTCTTCCAGTATACCACGCGCGCAGAGCGATTTTATGTTATCATATTGTATGGCGGTTTCATGATAAAAAAATTAGATTAGGACACGAATATGTTTCAAAAATCTTTAGTAATCCCTAAATCACAATTGACCACTGTGACCGAAAATACGACAATTCAAGAAGTTTATGATATTTTCGATAATCCAGACAATGCTCACACACGCACCATGCCAATATTAGATGAGTCTGGACGCCTTTTTCGTGGGAATATTTATAAACAACACGTCTTTGAACACATTGCCAAAGGCGGTGATATGAGTTTGCCAGCAACAGCTATTATGCGCAACTCAACCAAGTTTATTTACACAACCAGTAAATTTTACGAAGTTTTTTTTGCCATTCGCGATTTACCTTTTATCGCTGTTTTAGATGAAAATCATCAATTTTATGGCATTTTCACACATGATGCTTTAATGGATTTGTTATCACAAAGTTGGTCTGTTCGTTCTGGCGGTGTTGCTATCGCTGTGGCAACGCATAATGAGCAAGGCGACTTGAGTAAAATATCAAAGATTATCACACGTTACTCAAACGTCGAATCATTATTGACGATTCGCTCTGAAGGTGAACCGTTGACTGTACTTTTCACATTACCATTACAAGCAGAAAGTGAACAGTTAGCCAAGCTTATCAAACATTTAGAGAAAAAACAATACACTGTTGATAGTGTCGAAAATTTAAATCGTTTTAAATAAAAAATCTGTGAGATACAATGTGGTCTAAAAAGTTAAAACAACTTTTTAGGCCACATCAATAATCACAGATTTTTTTATAGCCATATACCAGCCATAATCACAACGGTCATCCCCAACATCACAACAACCAAATTTTTAATGGCCAAAACAAATGTCTCTCTTTTGATTGGGCGGTCTACAAAGCCCTTGGCATTTTTTAAGACAATTGGTAACAGTGCAATCATAGCGTATGTCGTAATTGGTAACCAACCCACAATTGTAGCAATCAGCAATTCAATAAACGCCAAAATAGCATAAAAAACATACATACGCTTAGCCGAGGAGATCCCCATATAATGTACCAATGTATGCCGATTATTGCTTTCATCCACATCATGATCGGCAATATTATTCGCAAACATAATTTCTGCAATAAATATCACCAACGGGAAACTGACAATAAACCATTGAAACAAGACACTCACCGTTAGTGTCATTCTCGTGTTGACGTACACTTGTGCCACAAATATAAAGTAGCCCATTGTAATACCTGAGACAATTTCACCAAACGGTGTATTGGTAATTGGCTTTGGGCCAGCAGAATACAAATAACCAATCACAAAACTCAAAATACCAATAATCCATGTCACGTAGTCAGTCAACAACGCGACTGTAATGCCTGCTACAACAGCAATCAGCGCCAACCACATGGCAACATGTAAAACTTGTTTATCAGTGATCACCTCACCAGCAGCTTGTTCCCTCAAAAAGTCGTTTGCTTTTTGTCGCTTATTATCTTCATAGCGATTGAAAGTATTCACTGCAAGATGAACACTGACAGTCGCAATAATCAACAATGCAGCGTTTAACCAATTTAATCTGCTATACTGCCATTGACTGTACACCAATCCGACTAAAAGCGGCGCAACACTGGGAATCACCACGCGAATTTCAACTAAATCTAAAAATTGTTTTGGTGTCATCATTTCAAAAATCCTCTGATACTCATTGTATCAGAAAATAAAAACGCGACACAATTAAAGTGTCGCGACAAAATCATCAAATTGCTGATCTAAGGCTTGAAAATAAGCGTCTCGTCCTTTTTTAGGCGCTTCCAAAACATATCCTAAGAGAAAATCTTGCACATCGTCATTAGTAATAAGTGACATAAAGGCTAACAAGTCAGCTTCCGTGGGTAGTTCGAGATTTTTCTTTAGAATCATAATACCAACATCACCAAATAAAAGATCTGCCTGAAAACCTGTTGGTCCGCCTTTAATGGCGACAAAAATATTCTCGTCATGGTCAATCCAAATTCTTAGCTCATCTTGACTTTCAGCTAAAAAGGGTAATTGGGCACTTTCTGCAGCATGTGTCAGTGCCGTCAGTTGTTGCTTATCCGTTAATCCTACTTGTTTTGTCATTTGTTGCACCTTCTTATAAGCTAATCATGATACTTTTCAGCCTAAAATGCAAGCGTTTACACTTTAATGACGTTCGTATGGTGTTAAACGCACCTGTCCGTCAAGATACTCGCCAACAAAAATATCACTGACTTGTTCATATCCTTGTCGCTCGACCTCGTTTGTCAACCATTCTGCATCGCGACCAATTAAATCAAGTAAATCTGTGTTGATTTGACCATCAAAAATGATAGGATACTTCATATTTTCTTCGCCTTCAAGAATCACTGTTAGTTGACCATTCTGCTCTAGAACAGCGCGCTTAACTTTTGACAAATCGTACACACTCTGTGCGCGTAATTTAAACATCAAATCATTTGCTGATAAGCCAGCACGCAACACATTTTTAATAGCTACTTCACCATGATCCACCACTACTTTAGGTTGACCATCAATCAGAAGTTTGACGAAGCGATTATGTTCTTTCATGAATTTGACCGTCATCACCAACATTGTCCAAATGATTAGCACAATGGTGAATTGAAAAACAGTGATAGTGTCGGAGTAAATGACAGCACCAATGATGCCACCTAAAACATAGTTTTGCACTTGATCAAGTGCACTGGTTGGCGCTAAATTTCCCTTGCCCATAATATTGATTTGTACGATTAAGGCAAATAGACCAATGGCAAGTTTCGTTAAAATTGGTAAATAAATACTCATTTGACAACCTTCACTTCCGGATTAACTAGATAAGCGCGCGTTAAAGTATATGATTGCTGATCGGCGCTGATAGTGACGTGGTAATACTTCTGAGACATCTTCACAATCATGCCATCGCTAACGACTTGTGTGTTAAAAAATATCTTATCTTTTGCAATGCCTTGTTCTGTCGCAAATTCATTAACAAATGATGCCATTTGCGTTTGTTGATCATCACGTGATTTTGCTTGCTGATAGTCCGTATAGCGGGCACCTGCCAAAAAAAGAAACAATAACAACGCAATAATACTTAAATCACGATAACGTGTTTGCATACGATTACGCAAAAACGCCACTGCACCAACAGCCATGAACACAAAAGCAATCACCATCAAATAAATGCCGATTGTATCATTAATGTTAGTTTGTTGTGCCAAATACTTGGCAGAATAAAACTTACTAACATTAAAGGTGAAGATTAATCTCGGCGGAGATAGTCTTCACCTATTTTTGATTTATTCTA
>NZ_BMBS01000040.1 GCF_014634805.1 Leuconostoc falkenbergense | reverse complement strand
TTTAGAATAAATCAAAAATAGGTGAAGACTATCTCCGCCGAGATTAATCTTCACCTTTAATGTTAGTAAGTTTTATTCTACTGAAATCAAAAATGGATATAATGGTTGTCCACCATCATGGATTTCAATTTCAAGGTCTTCATCAATAGCAGAAACGCTTTTTGCTAATTTATTAGCCGCTTTTTCTTTTGTATCTGCACCAAAAATAATCGTAACAATTTCAGAATCATCATCCAACATTTTTTCGACTGATTGTTCCGCTGCAGCTTCACTGGTGTCCGCCACAATTTGAATGTCACCATCAATGATTCCCATCCAATCGCCATTATGAATCTCAACACCATTTAGCGTCGTATCTCGCACTGCCTGCGTAATCTGAGCTGATTTAACATCAGCAATCATATCCGACATGGCACTAGCATTTTCTGACGCTTCAGCCTCCGGATTATATCCCATCATTGCTGTCAATCCTTGCTGAACTGTACGTGTTTTAACAACTTGTACCGGTACATCAGCTAAGTCAACTGCTTGTTCAGCTGCCATAAAAATATTACTATTATTGGGCAAGACAACAGCTTGATTAGCACCACTTGCTTTAATCGCGTCAACAATATCCGCTGTTGAAGGGTTCATTGTTTGTCCACCAGAAATAACTGTATGAACGCCTAAGCTTTTAAATAACTTAGCCACACCCTTTCCAGCTGCGATAGCAATAACTGCTGTTTCAGGTGCAGGCATTGTCATTTCAGATATTTTAGCCGTTTGTGCTTCGTCTTCACGCTGTGCGTCAATAACAGCTTGTTGTTGATCACGCATATTATCAACTTTTACTTTAACTAATGAGCCAAAATGAGTGCCCCAAGTAATGACTTCACCAGGATTTTCTGTATGGACATGCACCTTAACAATTTCATCGTCATTAATGACCAACAACGAATCACCCAATTGCGCTAAATGTTTGTAAAATTCATCATAATCAAATTCATGATCATAAGTCGTTCCTTTACCGATTTGAACCATGACTTCCGTGCAGTATCCATACTTGATATCTGCTGGATCAAGGTTACTGTTAGCTTGGGCACCAGCGTGCAATTCTTTGACCATTTGATCAAGTTCCGCATTATCTGGCGCTTTCATATCTTCTTCATTAAAATCGCCGCTCAGTACTTGATAGAATGCCTGCAAAACAAACACAAGTCCTTGACCACCTGAATCAACAACGCCAACTTCTTTTAGCACAGGTAGCAAATCAGGTGTGCTATTTAAAGCTTTCTGAGCTGCGTCTTCAACGGCAGCCATCAACTCAACAACATCATCAGTTTGGTTGGCTACCTTATTTGCTTTTGAAGCTGCTTCCCGAATAACTGTCAGAATTGTACCTTCTGTTGGCTTCATGACAGATTTATACGCAATTTGAGCCCCAGCCATCAAAGCATCGGCTAAATCACGTGCTGAAAGTGTCTCTTTGTCCGCCATACTATTGGCAAAACCACGAAAAATTTGAGACAAGATAACGCCTGAGTTACCTCTAGCGCCCATTAGCAAACCTTTTGACGTTGCCTTAGCGAGTGCACCAATATTGGTATCTAACGCGTCTCTCTCATATTGTGCGCCACTCGCCATCGACAAGCTCATATTTGTACCAGTGTCACCATCGGGTACTGGAAATACATTTAATTTATTGATTTTATCCGCATTCGCGGCAAGCGCTGCTGATGCAGCATTTATCATTTTACCAAATTCAACATTGGTAATAACTGTGAGTGAATTGACTGACATGACCTCTCCTAGTCACTGACGCGAACACCCTGAACTATCACATTAACTTCAGTGACATGGATGCCCAACAATGCGTCGAGATTATATTTGACTTTACCTTGAACCGACTTTGATATTTCTGATAGTTTAGTGCCATATTGGGCAACTAAATAGACATCAACACCAACACCAACACCACTATTTTCCTGATGTACAACAACGCCCTTACCATAATTTTCGCGGTTCAATATTTGATTAACACCATCTCGAAAGGTAGCTTTTGAAGCCATGCCGACAACGCCAGGGTTTTCAATCGCTGAACCACCGACAATCGTCGCAATGACATCATTTTCTAGCGTAATATCGCCGTTTTTTGTTTTCATCTTAATTGCCATAGTCTATTTAATGAATTATTTGTGAAACGATTTTTTCTGCTGTCGCTTACAATAAAACATTTCTCCTCCTTACCAAAGGTTTGTTAAATACTATTTTACCATAGTTAACTGATATTACGCCTACACGGTCTCTGATTAACAAGGATCAACTTGATTGACGCTGAATCGTGAATAAAAAAAACCACCATACGGTGGTCTCACGATATTGGCAAACCAACAAATCGTGTTTTAAACGCGTTCGATTGAACCGTTCTTTAATCCGGCCTTCAAAGTACGCGCCGTCAAGTAAACCTTCTTTGGTGCGGCACCGTTGATTTTTACCGTAACTTTTTGCAAGTTTGGCTTCCAGCTGCGACGGCTTGAATTCAACGCGTGTGAACGTTGGTTACCGAAGCGTGTGCGTGCACCAGTAATAGCATCTTTTGCCATGTTCGACCCTCCTTTTCGAGCCATTTATTTTTTAAGCTCTTTCTACAACAATATTAAATTTTACCAGAATTTTAAACTTTTGACAAGTTAATTCGCATATTTTGACAAAATATCTGCTAACTGTTGCTTATTATGAAAGCCTGTTAGTCGTTCCACAACTTCACCGTCTTTTTTAACAAGAAGTGTCGGAATTGCCCGAATACCAAATTCAGCAGGTGTTTGAGGATTCTGATCCACATCCATCTTCACAAATTCAACATTGTCAACTTCATCTGATAGTGCCTCCAAAACAGGTGATTGCATCCGACATGGACCACACCACGTCGCCCAAAAATCTGTAATACTAACACCTTGATTCGTTGCTGCTTCAAAAGTCGCATCTTCTACTGTCTTAACTGCCATGTTAACTCCTATCTATGGATTGCGTCACCATGATAATACCTGTATCAAAGCTGACGTGGACCCTATCATTTAAGAATTCATTTGATGACCACATTTTATACTTATTTTCTGTTAGTGTCAACGGATATTTAGCGTCAATAATTTTAAAATTTTTAACGTCATTAATTGGCATGAAGCCCAAATAATGACTGTTTTCCTGCTTTAAAACAGTATGTTCGCCAGCTTTCAAAAAAGTAACAGTATTAGTTTGATCAATGATTTCAAGTTTTTCAACGACACTATCAAATTTTGGATCGGCCATTAGCCATAAATTACTTAATAGGTGATCCAGTCTACCACCTGTTGCACCAAAAACTTTAATACAAGACACAGGTTGTTTTTGGGCAAACATAACCGCTAACTCAGTATCTGTTTCATCTTTTTCGGCGCGCACATGGACAATGTTTTCAGTGGCAATATGTTCTTGTAGCGCCTCAAATTCCACTGATGTCAAAGAATCAAAATCACCAACAGCAAGCATCATCGCAACATGATGTTGATATAAATACCAAGCACCACGATCTGCGCCAATCCAAGCGCCAGGCTCACTAAATAATTTTTTTGGCCACAGATCCACCGGCCCACCTGCTAAAATATTAATTTGCATTATTTAGTCAATTCTTTCAAAATAGCAATTTTTGCAGCGGGATCAACTTTATCATACACGTAAGATCCGGCGACAAACACATTGGCACCAGCTTCGTAAGCCGCAGAAATCGTTTCATTATTGACACCACCATCGATTTCTATATCAAAGTCGAGACCGCGAGCATCACGGAAAACTTTTAACTGTGCAATTTTTTCAATTGTAGATGGCAAAAACTTTTGACCACCAAATCCGGGATTAACAGTCATGACCAATACTTGATCGACCATATCAAGAACTGATTCAATTGCTGAAACAGGTGTGCCGGGGTTAATCACAACCTCAGCTTTAACACCTTTATTTTTGATCATTTGTAGAGCACGATGAATATGTGCCGTTGCTTCAACATGAACACCAATTATGTCGGCTCCCGCATCGGCAAATTCATCAACAAACCGTTCTGGATTAACAACCATCAAATGAACATCCAATACTAAATCTGTTTCTGGACGTAACTGTTTAACCCAGTTTGGGCCATAAGAAATAGCTGGCACAAAACTACCATCCATAACGTCAATATGTAAATATTCTGCGCCTGCACCTTCGACGAGTTTAACGTCGCGCTCTAAGTTAGTGTAATCGGCACTTAAAATCGATGGTGAAATAATTCCTGACATAATCATGTCCCCTTTTAGTTATCTGTTTTATATTTTGGTTTTTGCGCTTTTATCAATTGGTAAAACGCTTTATAACTATTATACCTTGACTGAGAAATTGTGCCAACTGTCACAGCTTCTTTTACGGCACAAGCTGGCTCATTTAGATGCAAACAGCCACGAAAGCGACAATTTGAACGAACTGCCACAAATTCCGGGAAAAAATCGTCTAAAGTCTCAGCAGAAAAGTCAAATACTTCGTACGACGAAAATCCTGGTGTATCAGCAATCAATGCGTCATCAACCCGAATGAGAGTGACTTGACGCGTTGTGTGTTTACCACGGCTTAATGCCTTTGAGACCTCTCCTGTTTCAAGGCCAAGGTTTGGAGATAAATGATTCAACAACGTTGATTTACCTGCACCGGTTTGACCCATGAAAACTGAAACTTTGCCTTGCAACTCAGCTTTCAATTTGTCAAACGCATTGGGTGCTGTCGACTCAATAACCGGATAACCAATCTGACGGTATTCGTGAACAACTTTTCTCATGATTTGATATTCTTCAGATGAGAGTAAATCGAATTTCGAAAAATAAATTAGTGGCGAAACACCAGCGGCTTCCAATGCAACTAACTGCCGATCAAGCAAATTAGCTGTAAAATTGGGTTCCTTTACGGCTGTGACAATCACAGCAATATCAATGTTGGCAACTGGCGGTCTTACCAGAACGTTTCGTCGATCATGAATCGCCCAAATCAAGCCTTCGTCGCGATCACTTTCAAAATCCACAAAATCACCAACCAACGGTTTTTGTTTTGACTTACGAAATTCGCCGCGAGCACGCGTTCGTTGAATTTCTTCGGTACCATCTAATTGTATATCATAGTAACCGCTCAAAGAGCGTATAATGCGTCCTGTTTTCATAAGCTAATCATAACAAAAAAAGTCGATATAATCGACTTTTACTTGCTAATTAGTTTGTTTAAGAATTACCTGAGCTACTAGATGAGGAGGATTTGCTACTCTCATCACTCGATTCATCACTAGAAGAGGAGCTTGAACTGGATGAACTACTGCTTGAACTAGATTGTTCTGGCCCTTGTGAGATTGTCACTAATAGTGTATTATCACGTGTAATTTTTGAACCACCACGGATTGATTGACTAATAACATGATCTTTTTTGACAGAATTTGAGTAGGTGGTATTAACGTTAACCGTAATGCCGTTTTGAGCTGCCCAATTCTGAACATCATCTTGTGTACTTGATTTGGTAAAATCAGGTACCGTAATTTTTTCCGGTCCAGTTGAAATTGTGAATTTAACTGTCGTTTCAGTTGGGTCAACTTTGTCATTAGCAGAGATTGACTGTGCAATGATTGATCCTGAAGCGATAGTATCTGACGCTTGAGATGTTTTTTGTACTTCGTAACCTTGTGCCCGTAACTGTGCGGCTGTCATATCATAATCAGAACCGACATAATCACCAAAACGGACTTTTGCACGACCAGAAGAAACAATTAAATTAACAGTATCGCCCTTTTTGGCATCAGCACCATCAGTTGGCGTTGAGCGGACAACATTACCTTTTTTGATTGATTTGGAAGTTGTGGACGTCACTGTGCCGACATTTAGGCCAGCCTTTTTAATCTTACTTTCGGCCTGACTTTGAGTTAAATTCACCAAATCAGGAACAGTTGTTTTATTGGCTTGAATTTGTAAAATAACAAACAGACTGATTAGAGCAGCTGCCACAATAGCAATTGCGAATAATATCTTGCCCGTCTTGCTTTCGCGATACTTAATACCATTGCCTCGTAATACTGACCTCACATAGGCAGGCGTACGATCCACAACCTTGGCAATTTCTTTAACTGTGTAACCTTTTTTGCCATATTCAATAATACGATCTTTGATGGATGGTTCTTCTGGTGCTTCGTCTGGAAGCACATTGACAGATGAAACACCTGTTTTCAGTTGATCCTGAATTTGAGCCATGGGAATAATTCTAGTCTCATCATCAGCATCTGTCATTGGCGCAAAACGTGACTCATGCGTTCTCCTTGGCGATAACGATGTTTTAATGTCTTCTGCCATAGCTGCTGCATTAAGATAGCGATCTTGCGGCTTTTTCGCTGTTGCTTTCAAAATAACATTTTCTAAAGCCTGCGGAATTCGTGGGTCAAAATCACGAACAGATGGCATATCAGCCGCAGCATGTTTGAGCGCTACTGCTACGGGTGTGTCACCTTCGTACGGCACATGCTGTGTCAGCATTTCGTATAGCATAACTCCTAACGCATAGATGTCGGACTTTGTTGAAGCCATGCCACCTCGTGTCTGCTCTGGTGACAAATAATGAACCGATCCGATTACCGTATTTGTTTGGGTTAGGTCCTGTTCTGATTTGGCAATGGCAATTCCAAAATCAGTGATTTTGACTTTGTTTTGTGCGTCAATCAGAATATTTTGAGGTTTGAGGTCGCGATGAATAATATCTGCATCATGAGCTGCTTGCACCGCATTTAAAACCTGCAACATAATATCAACAACTTGTTGATAAGGAATGGGAAAATGTGCCTGGATATATGATTTCAAATCAGTCCCTTCAACATATTCCATAACGATGTATTGAGAGCCTTCATACTCACCAACATCATAAACTTGAACAATATTGTCATTAACTAATTCAGTAGCTGCCAAAGCCTCATGTTGAAAACGTTTTGCCAAATCAGCATCAGCTTGCATGTCAAGACGCATCATTTTAAACGTCACGTCACGATCTAAAAATTCATCATGCACCAAATAAACGTTGGCCATGCCACCACCGCCAAGTGATTTAATAATAAGATATCGATTGTCAACTAATGTATCAGGTAACATTGTTAATCCTTTTCATGTGTAACGAGCACCGCCGTCACGTTATCTGGCGCACCAAGACTATTTGCTTGTTGAATCATATCAAACACTCTAATATCCAATGGTGCTTCTAGACGCATTGTTGCTTTTATTTCATCTTGTGTTAATACTTTTGTAATACCGTCTGTTGTCAAAAATAACATGTCATCATCAACAAACTCATGCTGAATAACCTCTAACATGGCGTGTTGATCAACACCTAAAAATCGCGTCACGCTCCGTGCATTAGGTAAATTACTGGCACCTTCTGCTGATAAAGCGCCACTACGAATCATCTCATTTTTAAGTGTATGATCAAAAGATAATTGTGTGAGCTCATCTCCGTGTAGCAAAAAGGCTTTCGAATCACCTAAATTAGCAACGACAATTTGGTCATCAAATAGTACAGCTAATACAAGGGTTGTTGCCATTTCTGATAGTTCCTCAAAGCGTTGTCCCGCTTCTAGGATGGTTTGATTTTCAATTATTGTTTGATTTTTAAGCCATTCAATTGTTGGTACAATTGTTTCAAGTTGGCTACTTTCCCACGCATGTCCAAAATGTTCCACGGTCATCGCACTAGCGACTTCGCCACCTTCATTGGAGGTGACCCCGTCAGCTACAATAACCATCGTTCGACCAAAACTATTGGTGAAGGCACCAACATAATCTTGATTGTCCGGACGTTTTGCCCCAGGATCAGTATGATAGGCAATTACCATAGATTATTTTTTCCTTAGTACTGCAACAAAGAAACCGTCAGTGTGATAATCATCGGGATAAACATGTAATACTTTCTCATGTCTATCTTCTTTAAGATTTTGTGACGTTTTTGTTGGTATCAATTCAAAATTTGGATTTTCATTCAAAAAGCTTGTCACAACATCGTCATTTTCTTGACGCAAAATTGTACAAGTACTGTAAACCATGATACCATCTTTTGCAAGGTTTTTGCTAACTGAATTCAAAATTGCGAGTTGCAAGTGTGATAAACTTTCAACATCAGCTAGTGTTTTATCATATCTAATTTCAGGTTTTCGGCGTAATAAACCAAAGCCAGAACATGGTGCATCAACTAAAATCCGATCGAATTGTTGATCAATTTGTTCAGGCACTTTGCGAGCGTCAAGCACACGTGTTTTAATTTTATCGGACAAATGCATGCGCTCAGCATTATGTTGGATCAGCTTGATTTTGTGTTCATGAATATCAAGCGCTAATACTTTAGCATCATCAGCGATATATTGTGCAATTTGTGTAGTTTTACCGCCTGGTGCTGCAGCAGCATCTAAAATATTTTTGACGTTTTCTGTCAGTTGCAAACTTTCCACCGGCAACATTGCACTTTCGTCTTGAATCGTCAATAGACCATCATGATAAGCCTTTGAACTTGCAACATGACCACCATTTACGACAAAAGCGTGAGCAGCAACTTTTGATGCTATTGTTGTAAAATTCTCTGCTTCCAACGCAGCCTTAACCTCATCATCACTAGCCAAAGCAGTATTAACGCGCACAGATTGTGATGGTGCATCATTAATTGTAGCAATCATTTGCCGTGTTTTAGTTTCACCATTTTGATTTATCAACGTCTCAATTAACCAGATGGGTAGGCTCGCTTCAACCGAAAGACGTGTCACTGTATCTGAAATATCAGTTGTGGACGGTAACCCTTGGCGATCAATATTATGCAATATTGCCGTGACAAATTTTGCAGTCCCAACATGCCCCATAACTTTAGCCACTTCAATTGATTCATTAAAAATAGCGTGTTGCGGAATTTTATCCAAATAAACCATTTGAAATAACGCGGTGTAAAGCAATTCTGTAACCCATGCATCAATTTTTTTGCCTTTGACAAAAGATGCCAACCAGTATTCAAAGGTCAAACGATGCTGAATCACACCATAAACTAATGTCGTTAGTAGTCGCGTGTCTGCTTCACCTAAATGATGTTGCTTGATGACTTGATTCAGTTGCAAATTAGAATAAGCACCGTTTTTGATTTTAGCTAATGTTTGCACTGCTAAAACCCGAGGATTGTCGCTGTATACCCGTTTATCACTCATGTTTTGTCACCCATTGTTGACCTACTTCAAGGTTTTTACCAGCACCATTTAAATAATCACTCACTGCCATTTTTGATTTACCTGCTGGTTGCAATTGATTAATTGTAATCACAGTACCATTTGCTGCTGCTATAGATAATGATTTTTTAGTTTTGGTCACAATAGTACCCGGTGCTTGCGTTGTTGTATCAGGTTGTGGTGTGACATCAATTAATTTCACACGTTGTCCACCAACTTGAATATAAGCAGGGTGCGTTGGATAAAGGCCGCGAATATGCCAGTCAAGTTGTTGTGCCGTTTCGTTTTCAAAATGCAAGTTTTGCAAATCATGCGGAATATTTGGCGCAAAAGTCACATCAGCTTCATCTTGCACCACTGGTTGAATATCACCAGTGGCGATTTTAGGCAGTGTCGCCATTAACAAATCACGACCGGCTAAACTCAACTTTTCAAACATTGTGCCCACATTGTCATTGGCAGTAATTGGCACTTTCACAACATCAATCACATCCCCAGCGTCCATTTTTTTGACCATGTACATTATGGAAACCCCAGTTTCTTGATCGCCATTCATGATTGCATAATGGACAGGTGCTCCGCCACGATATTTTGGTAATAATGAGGCATGGGTATTCACTGCAGCAATTCGAGCGGCTGACAACAATTGTTCTGGTAAAAATTGTCCAAAAGCTGCTGTCACAATGAAATCAGGTTGCCAATCAATGACTTGCTGCATTTCAGGAGAACCACTAATTTTTTCAGGCTGCAAAACGCGAACACCATGTGCCATTGCTGCTTCTTTAACAGGGCTAGGGGCCAACTCATGGCGCCGACCTTTTGGTCGATCTGGCTGAGTGACAACACCCTTCACTTCATATTGATTATCGGCCAATAATGCTTCCAATATTGGCACTGCAAACTTGGGAGTGCCCATAAAAACAACCGTATAGCTCATTAATTTACCTCGATTTAAAAAATTAAATTGTTCACCTAACAAAAATACCCGTTTAACTGCGGGTATTTGTTTTTCTTTATTATATCACATCACATAAATGAGACTGGTTCACGGTCAATACTGAGTCGCAAATCGCCTTTTGCATTTTGTGAACGATTCTGTAAAGTCTTCAATAGATTATCGACCATATCTCGCTGTTTAAACTTGAGAATGATTTGGAAATAATAACGATTGCGCATTTTGGCAATCGGTTTTGGCGATGGTCCTAAGACGATGACTTCTTGATTGACATGTGCACGTAGCCAACGTGCAACTTGTAGCATTTGCAAAGCCGCTTGATTTTCATCAGAATGACTGGCTTGAATTTGAACAGTGTAGTAATACGGTGAGTAATTACCGGCATGTCGCGCGCGCATTTCTTGATGATAAAACCCTTCATAATCATGCTGCTGAGCAAAAACAATTGCATAGTGTTGCGGGTTAAACGTTTGGACGACAACTTCCCCACTTTTTTGAGCGCGACCTGCTCGCCCGCTGACTTGCGTTAAAAGTTGAAAGGTGCGTTCACTGGCGTGAAAATCAGGTAATCCCAACGCTGTGTCTGCATTTAAAACACCGACCAAGGTGACATCTGGAAAATCTAATCCTTTGGCAATCATTTGCGTACCTAGTAAAATATCAGCTTCATGACGTCCAAATTTTCCCAGTAACTTGTCCATACTGCCTTTTTTTCGGGTTGTATCTTGATCCATTCGAATCACACGTGCTGTTGGGAAAAGCTCAGCTAGTTCAACGGCCACCTTTTCCGTACCAGTACCGTAATAGCGAATGCGTTTTGACCCACAATTAGGACAAACTGTTGGAATAGGTTCCTCATGACCACAATAGTGACATTTTAACGTGTGCGAATCCATGTGCAATGTCATTGCTAAATTACAATTAGGATCACGTGGTACAAAACCACAATCACGACACATGACAAAACTTGAAAAGCCACGGCGATTAAGCATCAGAACAATTTGCTCTTTTTTATTTAACCGATCAGCAATTTTGTCTTTCAGTTCAGCAGAAAAATTTGTTTCAGGGCCATCAGCCAAGGTATCTTTCATGTCAATGACATCAACCTTAGGCAGTTTGGCTCCGCCGGCTCTTTGTGTTAAAGTCAAACGTTCATAAACGCCACGTTGTGCGCGCGCACGTGTCTCTAATGACGGCGTTGCTGAGCCGAGAATAACTGGGATTTGATAATATTCACCACGCCACAAGGCCACATCGCGGGCATTGTAGCGAGGATTATCAGACTGCTTATATGTCGTTTCATGTTCTTCGTCAACAATAATTAGCCCAAGATTGTCTAATGGTGCAAACACCGCAGACCTTGCCCCTACGACAATTTGAACATCACTCCGTTCAATTCGTCGCCACTCATCATAACGCTCGCCATCACTTAAACCTGAATGAAGGACGGCTGTTTGTTCTCCAAAACGACTTTTAACACGTCGCACCATTTGTGGTGTTAAGGCAATTTCAGGTACCAAAAATAGCACGGTTTTGCCCTGCTTTAAGACGTGTTGTGCCACTTGCAAGTATACTTCAGTTTTGCCTGAACCAGTGATACCTTCTAGCAAAAAAGGCGCAAAACGATGTAAATCAGCTGAGGATGAAATACGATCAAAAGCTTGCTGTTGTTCATCGTTTAAGTCTAACGGATCACTTTTTTGTACCATTGCTTTAAACGGATCGCGTAATGCCTCAACTTGTTTTTTGACAAGCCATTCATGTGTCACAGCATGTGCCAATGTTGCATCACTAACCGGTAGCATTTCTTGCAATTCTTTTTTTAGCCATGTCTCACCGACATGCTGCAAAATGAATGCTATCAGTTGCGCCTGCTTTTTAGCTGTTGGTCGCAATGATTGTTGCGCCGTCTTTAATATCGTGACATTTTGACTAAATTGATAAGCTAATTGTGTTTTAACTTTTGCCCGATCATTGACTTCAATTCTAACTTCGATGCTGTGTTGGCGTCGGAGTTTGGCTAACGTAGCCAAATCCTTGTCGCTATATTGATTAGCATGAAATGCAATTTCGGTTAATCCCATGAATAGTCGATTAGCGACGTCATCACTGACTTTACCGACTACTTTTATAAAATGTTGATAGTCTGCTTTTAGGGCATTTGGCAACATGGTTTGTAAAATCGAAATTCTAAATGCAAAGGTTTCATCAGCTAAATAATCAGACAACGATAACAATTCTGTGTTTAAAACCGGTGACAAATCTAAAATTGTTGTCAATGGTCGTAATTGATCTTCTGACAAATCAGTCGTCGCACGAATACCAACCACATAACCCATCACTTCTCGACGCCCAAAAGGTACCGTGACACGCATGCCGGGTAAAATTTGATCAATCATTTCTTTAGGAATGACATATGTATAAGGTTGATCTGTTTGCATCGTTGGCACATCAACAATGATTTGTGCATATTGTTTCTTCATATCTCTATTTTAACAGAGCTGGCAAATCACTTCATCCAACAAAATAAAAAACAGACAAAACATTTGTCTGCTATCTCTTAAATATGCTTGATGTTAAATCCTGTACGTTCTTGAATGGCATTTAACGCCTGCAAATAACGCGCATAATAGCCGTAAGGATCCTCACTACCACCTTGTGCATCTAACATCACAACTTTATCCATAAAGCCATAATCTTCAATGACTTGCATGAGTTGATTATGGAATTGCCAACGTGTATCATCATCAGCACTATCCATATTACGGAATCCATCATCTACATACGGTGTCACTGGTGGAATTACTAAAATTAAATCAATTAATTCCTCACCAATTGTATTATCAAACAATGGTTGCAATTGCGCATTATCTTCCTTGCTCAACCACATATCCGCGTACACTTTGGTGACCATGGCATCTGTATCAAAAATTGTTAACCCATTATTAGCGGGTGAATTGATTTCTTTTGAATTAGCATCATATTGACCTTGAATTAGACGAATGTAGTCCTTCACAACTAGTTCATCATCACTCACATTAGAGCGTTCTTGATATTCGCGAGCATATTCCTCAGAAAATGGTGAATTACTCGTTCTTGCCAAACGCCTAACAAGCGTTGACTTGCCAGTAGAAGCCGATCCCATGACCGTGACTTTCTTTGTAAAATGGCGTCGAAAGACTCGGTTAATATAATCCCAGTTACCAATCGGATCCTGACGAATCTCTGTTCCTGAAATTTTTAAAACAGTGCGATCCATCAAACTGACTTTGAATTGACCGGTTTGCGGTAATCGCTTTTCTAATTCCATTTTATAATCTGCTTCACCAGTATAAAAAGTGATTTGTGCCTGTTCATCAACAATATTGCGTTTAACGGTTTCAACTAACCGATTAGTCCATTCATCCCAACCATTCGGCATTTGTGGAATATCATCTTCATTGATATAGTCTACTTTAATGTCCGTTTCATCACTGAACGCTTCCCGCAAATAACGGAAACGTTTTTCAACGGGTAGCCCCATTTGATAGCCACGATCTCCTGTATAGCCTGATGCGATAACAACCACACCATCGTTTAAAGCCGCTGCTTTATAAATTTCAGCTTGATGGCCAACATGCATTGGGGCCAATGTGCCAAAAAACACGCCGATTTTGTGACCTTCTAAATCATCTTTATATAAATTACCTGCAATTGTAATCATGATGTTATTAAATTTTGCAGCATTTAATTGAAAATGTTGCTATTCCTTTTTAGTTAATTTGCGCCACTGAATAATACCGTAAATAGCATTAACAGTCAATGCTAAATTCATACCCAACATGGCAAAAGCACTGGGATCAGCATGTCCAGTCCATGCACGCGCCCAAAGTACGATTTCCACGATATCAAATAACAGCCACGCATACCAAGATTCCGCAAATTTAGCGGTCTGTAAAATCTGTGCTCCCATAGAAATCGTGGTTGTCAACCCATCCATATACGGTTGACGTGAACCTGCTTGTTGTAAAATTAGTCCAACAATTCCGAGAATAACTAGAAAAACTGGAATGACAAATAGCCATTGTTTAGGTGTCATATATTTTGTTGCAACAACGTCTTGCTTGTCTTTTTGGGTGATCTGATCACGTTTCATAAATCCTAACCACGCCGCAATACCAACAAATTGCATGACGACCCAGAAAGCACTCAATGCCACTTCACCAAATAACTGCGACTGAAAAGCTAGTGGCATATACATCACAGAATAAATTAAACCCCAAAAATAGTTCGTGATACGACCTTTGACTACTAATATTACCGTAATAATATTCATCAACCCTGTCGTCAAACCAAACCAATCAAACGTATGACTATGTGCAACACCCAGTCCCCATACGAGTCCTTGTAGCGCTACCAAAACGATAAACAGCGTGCTTTCAGCTAATGTCCAGCCAAATAATAGTTCGCGAACGATATTTTTTGGATTGAAATAACGCCAAAAACGCCGTGAGACTGTCTCCTCAGTCATGTGATTTCTCCCACATTCTATGTTATTTTCTACCATTATAGCAGTTAGAGCAGAGAAAGTATCGTCAAGTAATCAGAACGTAATTTAATTTTCAAACAATGACAAATATTGACCGTAGCCCTCTTTTTGCAAATCTGCTTTAGGCACAAATCGTAAGCTGGCTGAATTAATGCAATATCGCAAACCACCTTTTTCAATTGGCCCATCAGTGAAGACATGCCCTAAATGCGATCCGGCTTCTTTGGACGTTACCTCCGTTCGTGTCATACCAAACGAGTAATCAACGTGCCGCTTAATGTGGTGCTCATCAATGCCTTTAGTAAAAGCAGGCCAACCACAGCCGGCATCATATTTATCAGTAGAGCTAAACAATGGTTCACCACTCACAACATCAACAAAAATGCCGTCGTCCCACCACTGATCATATTTACCAGTAAAGGCACGCTCAGTCGCAGCATGTTGTGTCACTTCGTACTGCTCCGGCGTTAAACGCGCGCGCAACGCCTCATCAGATTCTTTCACCATTTGTATCCTCCTTTAATTCAATAAATCTACAAAAATCCTGAGGTTCATACTCCTTAATTGTACACAGCAAAGTCATCCCGTCAAATGTCACGCCTCATCAATATCATTAGCTTTAAGCCAAATTTTAGCAGCCTGCAATTCTTCACTGGAAATAACATGAGATTGATTAAGACGGAAGACAGTCACTAATGCTTTTGCTTGAGCCAAATTGTCAACTAACGCATCAAAATTGTCACGCGACACAATAGGGTCAAAATTACCGTGCGATAAAAAAACATGATTACCTTGCAATTTGGCTGGCTCTGTAATGGACGTTAATTGCATCGCATGTAGTGCCATGACATTTTTGAATGGTGTTTCTCGATGTGTTAACAGCGCATGCAAAGCAATATTGGCACCATTAGAAAATCCAATTGCTAACGCTGACGATGTGTTCAAATCATATTTTGTTAATAATTCAGTTACTGATTTCACCAACCAAGCTGTCTGATCATTAAGAGATACTAAATTAAATTTGCCTTCAGCGTATCGTTCAAAAAAACGATGATAGCCATTTTCCAAAACACGACCTCGAATAGCTAAAATTGGATGATTCGGTGCCAAATATTTAGCAATAGGTACTAGGTCATTTTCATCACCACCTGTGCCATGTAGCAACACAACCGTCGGTAAATCTGGATTACCAGCAATAAACAAGTAGTGCACATCATCCAATTTCTGCTTAATCATACTATCGTTCGTATCAACCATGCCTTAACTCCTTTATGCTAGAAAACGACCCATTCATTGATGAGCCGTTTTTCTGTCATATTAATTTTTAGGGCTATTAAAATCAACCAAATTAGCCTCAATTTGTGTTCGCATATCCTCTAGAAAAGGTGGCAACTCAAGATGAACACCAGCTTCTTCATAAGTTTCATCTACTAAGAAGCCTGGCCCATTGGTCGCTAATTCAAACAAAATGCCCGGCGTTGGTCGGAAATATTCCGATTTGAAATAAAAACGATCAACAAATCCCGAATCTTGGAAACCTAATTCTTGTAGACGCTTAATCCAAAAGTTTAATGCTTCTTCATCGTCAACAATAAATGCCAAATGATGTGGCCCACCGAATCCTTGAACGCCACGCGGTATTATGCGAGATAACAATGTGATGACCTGCGCACCATAACCCCCATGATCAAATTCATATAACGCATAATCACCTTTGGTGTCAACTTTTTCAGCACCCATTACTTTGGTTAGCACCATATCCATTGCATCATGGTTGTTAATTGTCAGCAATTCTGGTCCTAACCCCACAATCGCATGTTGTGGATCCACCGAAGAATGCTGCCATGGCGTATGTGGCCCCGTTAATTCATTGTGACGTGGATTGGTATCGTCGGCAATCAAAGCATATCGTTGATCATCAAAATCATAAAAATTTAAGTATGTGGCACCAAATAATTCGTATGTTTTTGAGTCATAACGAATACCAAATTCATCAAAACGTGCTTGCCAATAACCAAATGAGTCTTGAGAAGGTACTCTAAAAGACGTTCTTGAAATTTCATCAGTACCAAAAACCGCTTTTTGGATCCCTGGAAAGTCAAAAAATGTCAAAACAGAGCCACCCTCGCCTTGGTCATCGGAAAAATAAAGATGGTACGTACGAACATCATCTTGATTAACCGTTTTTTTAATTAAATGCAATCCCAATTTATTCGTAAAAAAGTCCCAAATCTTAGGTGAATCGGAAGTAATCGTTGTTAAGTGGTGAATACCACGAATGTTTGTCCCCATAGCCTTTTATTCCTCTTACTTTTTGTTAGTGTATAGTTAATACTATACACTATTACATTATAATCGCAAGTAATACCACTTACTAATTATAACTGTAATAATGAATATGTATTCAAAATAAAAACATCAACCAAATACGTCACACGTTCGTTGATGTTTTCTTTAATTATTTATATTTTTATCACTAATCGGCTAGTCATTATGATGATCATCATAACCCTTAGGATGACTCTGATGCCACTGCCAAGCTGTCTTGATGATGTCTTGCACATTATCATACTTT
>NZ_BMBS01000039.1 GCF_014634805.1 Leuconostoc falkenbergense | reverse complement strand
TGTTTTAGACAATTACCATTAAAGGCGCTGCGGCTTTTTTATTCAAGTGTTCGGTTTAATTTTACAATCTACCATACCTATAAAAATACCCGGAATTAAAGCTGCAAACGATTGTGAAACCATTGGCGGTACACCCGCTGGCATTTTAATTGTCCAGCCGTGTTTCACAATATAAATATATAAACGACCAACGATTAATCCAATCACCATCGCTGAAAAAACACCTTGTGATGAAAGCCACGTTACCGGAATAGCAGTGACGGCTACACGATTAGATGTATAAGAACCTAACGGCGTCATGATTAAAAATGACATTAGGGATATAATACCTGCCGCGGTACCATCGTCTTGATCAGACATAAAATTTTGAACTAGGTATTTAGCCATCAAAAATGATAAATACAGTGCCATAGCACCAATCGTAATAGTGCCAATACCATTTAAAATATTAGATAGCGGTTTGTAATTTAAATCTTTGGTATATATCGATAGCAGTGTCGTTAATGATCCCAAAATTATCGGCGGTAAAAGTGCCATCATGGCGCCCATAATTGTTTGCAGATACTTGTTTTTCCCAATTTTGTCTAAAGTTGGAGACATATTGTCAAATAGACCCGTAACTTTTTCCTTGTTAAATTTCATCATGCGCCTCTCTTTCGAATTGACTATTTAATTTTACAATTTCATTGTAAGCGCTTTCTCTTTAGCTAACCTGCTTTTTTATCGCCTAAAACATGTAAATATTTGTCATTTTGGTCATCACATTAATTTTGACATTTTCCGATATTCACTAGGTGCAACACGGTAAACTACAATAAAAGCATTGTAAAAATTCCGATAACTCTCAAACCCACAGTCAATAGCAATTGTTGTGAGATCTGAATCAGACGTCATCATTTTTTCAAAAGCAGCATCCAAACGAATAGAACGGAGGTAACTTGTAAAAGACGTACCCATTCCTTCTTGAAAAAATTTTGAAAAATAACTAGTGGAAAAATTGAAATCGTTTGCGGTAGAAGCCAAAGTAATCTCATTAACAAAATTGTCATGTAAGTAATCAATCACTTTAATCAATCTGGTCCGATCAAAAGTCAATTTTCTCCTAGCAGCAATGGTTTTATCGGCATAATGTTCACATAAAATTGCCAATAAAGCATATATATCAGACATAACGTGTAAATTCATTAATAACTCGTGCGTTTTGTGCCCTTCTTTTAAATATCGGCTGCATATCGCCATTTGCTTAAAATAGGTCAACACAACATCATCATAATCATTTTTTGCAAGTGTACTATTAATTTGAAAAACAAATTCATTTGGATATTTACCAAACGTCACCTCACGTAAAAATTGTATTGGTAACTGAATAATCATGACTTGACTATTTTTGAGCCCCTGCGTAGCATGAACGGTATTTGTGTTAATCACCATGAAATCATTTTTTTGTAAAATATATTCTTCAGTAATCAACCAAACTTTCAACTGACCAGATAAGCAATATATCATTTCAACACTTTGGTGCCAATGCTTCGGGATAAAGCGACCGTCATTTTGCTCATTAAAACTAAAAATACGAAACGGTAATCCGCTTGTTGTTTGAATACTTTCATGATTATATGCCATGTTTTCAATACCTTTATGATTATTTACATCTTTATAAATATTATATGTAACCGTTTTCATTTTGTTTCATATTATCACGATTATAATTTATCGTCAATAATAGCCTGTCTAAACAAAAAAGGACCAGCTGGTCCCTAAATTCTTACACTTTAAATTCATCACACAAAAGCCGTTTGATTTTGTGGTTCGTAATTACGCCAATCAATGCCATCGCTACCATCTTCGCGCAACTTCAGCAAGTCGAGAATTGAATACTGCTTCAATCGCTTTTTGAAATCTTGCTCAGCATCAAATATGATTGATAGGACTTCCTGTGTACCTGTTTCAACCGCTTTTTTGGCTGGGAATACTCTATCAGCTAGCTGTGTAGAATGAACAAAACTGTCCTTTCCCTCAATTGCTTCATAAACGTCCAACAACGTGATTGACTTTGTGGCACGTGCCAAACGAAAGCCACCCTCTTTGCTTGCAATTGCTTCCACAATATTGGCAACAACCAATTTTCGCATGGTCTTTTTTAAATATGAATCTGAAACTTCAAGATGCTTACTCAAAACGTGGCTCTTAACCGGCAAGCCATCTTTTTGTAGTCCCAACATGACTAATACAACTAAACTTTGCTCAACAGCACTAGACATTTTCATGGTGATATTTCTCCCATCTTTTTATGTACAAAGCCCCACGAATGAGGTTTATGAGTCATTTATTCCGCAGTTGATGATTGTGGAAATGATAATTGATTATGCCTTAATTTCACTTCGTAAACGCCCCAAGTTAAAATCATGGAGACAATACCCAAGCTCAATAATACGGTTAGATCCAATGCCACGCTGCCACCAATTGAAATTGTTTCACGTAGCGCGTGAACTGAATAAGTCATTGGCATCCATGGGTGAATCGCATTAAAGAAGCCATTTGAGAGTTCAATTGGATAAGTTCCAGCACTGGCACTCAATTGCAAAACCATTAGAATTAACATTATACCAGATCCCAGTTTGCCAAATGCAACATTGAACAAAATCACAAATTGATTAAAGGCAAACGATGCTACCAAAGCTACTATGAATGTCATGACTGGCTTTTGAGTTTTCATACCGTCAACGATAAAGAGCAATGCCGTCATCAACAGTGCTTGCGCAATCCAGACCGGTGCATTAACTGTTTGCTTGTCAGCCCACCAGAGGAAACCATTTTTCGGTTTCTTGCCAACAGTCATGAAATCAAATATCGCACTAAATGCAACCATACCAACAAACAGACCGACCGACATCATATATGGTGCCATACCAGTACCATTGTTAGCAACTTTAGATAAATCAGAATTATCTTTTTTAACTGGTTTTGACAATGCAGTCACATTAGATTTTTGATTATGAATGCTTGATAATTTAACAGCGCCATCAGCTAATTTTTGTGACAACGTTTGCGCGCCTGTGTTAGCTTGCCCAAGAGCAACGATTGCCTGATTTTCACCTTCTAGTAACTGTGTGGTGCCAGAATTGAGCTGCGAAGCGCCTTGATTAAGGGTGCCACTATTAGCATTTAGTTGACTCAATCCGGCATTCAATTGACTCGCACCTTGTGCTAATTGTTGTGCTCCCGGAACAGCTTGCGTAGCGATACCGTTGCTAACTTCAGTTAGACTCGCATTGAGGGTTTTGATGGCTTGTTGCGCTTGTTCAACAGCGCCTGCTCCTGATTTTAAATCGCTTAACTTAGAATTTAGAGTTTCCATTTGGGCAGTAATAGAGGATTGTAAATTAATTGCAGCTGTGCTACTTTTACCTAAGTTTTTGCCTAAATCAGTTAGAGCGTTTTGTATGTCTGTATTGCTTTTTAACTGTGGATCACTGTTAACTAGTTTTTCTAGTGTTTCGAAGTCCGTTTTTGATCCTGACAAGCTATCAATCAAACTTTTTGCATTTTGATCACTTTCACTATTTGATCCAGATCCACTTCCACTCAGTTTTCCTAATCCCTGCGTCAGCTCCGTCAAACCAGCATCCAACTTTGCCAAATCAGATGCCTTTGCTTGTTGCTTTGCATTAATTTCATCACTGACTTTTTGAAGTTGTGTGGCGAGTTGTTGCGCACCTGCCACTAACTGGGCAGAACCAGAATTAGCTGATGAGACACCGCTTGTGTACTGCGACAAACCAGTTACAAGTTGGGCAGAACCGCTTTGCAATGCGGTCGTTCCTGTTTGTAATTGCTTTGTGCCATCTTGCAATTGGGAGATACCACTACTCAATTTACTTGCACCCTCAGAACCAGTATTAAAACCACCCTTGGAAGCAGTCGTAGCGGTTACAAGTGTTTGACTATACACTTTTTGTAACGACTGTGACACTTTGGTTTGTAATTTCTCGGCTGCTGATGTTGTCATTTTTTCAGCAATAAATCCTTGACCTGTGTTGTGAGCAATTTTGATTTCTGGTTGCACAGGATTACTACTCAAAAGTGTGCCAGAATTCTCAGTGAAGTCACTAGGAATTGTGATGGTCATGTAATATTTACCACTTTTCAAGCCTGATGCGGCTTGAGATTTAGTGGTTTTAATAATTTTTAGTTGCTTACCATCTACCAAATTTTTGGTGAGGTTATTTCCTAAATGTTGCGTCTTACCGTTAATCTTTGCAGCGCGATCTTGGTTGACAATTGCCACTGGTAACTTGTTGACATTACCATACGCGTCCCACAATGATGACAAAAAGATAACCGCATAAAGGCTTGGAATGAGTGCAATTCCAATTAGTAATAATGGCAAACCGCGTATTTTTCGAACACGTTGCCACTCCGTACTTTTCCAAAATTTCATGAACTTTCCCGTTTCCTTTTTTTATCTATGGATAAATTATATAGCCGAAAGGAAGAATATGCAAGCTCTTTATTTTATTTGTAATATATCAAAAAACAAACATTCAAAAAATAAAACTGCCAATCGGTTGACATACTAAAAAATTGAAATTATAATCACTTATGTAAACGTTTACATTTTGGAACGCCATTTTAAGAAAGGTTAATGGATCAGCTAATGAATCATAATCAAAAAGGCACGCGCACCTTTAAAAACGCGTCTTATTTACAAAGTTCAACTAGCATGTTGCTGTTCTTTGCGTCATGGGGTATTTGGTGGAGCTTCTACCAACTATGGTTGACTTCCGACACAAATGGTCTGGGCCTATCTGGAAGTCAAGTTGGCACTATTTTTTCCGCCAATTCATTGATCAGTTTAATTTTGATGTTTGTTTATGGCACAATTCAAGACAAACTATTCATCAAGCGACACTTACTTATTTTTAACGCTGTTATATCTACGCTAATTGGTCCATTTTTTATTTGGGTCTACGCCCCTCTCCTCGTCAATCATTTTGCTATCGGTATGTGGGTCGGTGCTATCGTGCTATCGACAGGTTTTTTATCGGCAGTTGGCATACTAGAAGCGGTCACAGAACGATTTAGTCGTGTATTCTCATTTGAATATGGTCAAGCTCGTGCTTGGGGATCATTCGGATACGCTATTGTGGCCCTACTTGCCGGTGTTTTGTTTGTGATTAACCCTCATTTAAATTTCTGGTTTGGTTCATTATTTGGTGTGCTACTATTATTGGTTCTTATATTCTGGGTGCCAAAAGAAGAGCGTGATGCCAATCATGCTGTCAAAACGTTAGCCCGCGAAGATTCAGTACCAAAGCTGTCAGATATGTTACGTCTTTTAAAAATGTCTGAATTATGGCAGGTGATTATTTTCATCATGTTCACTTGGACTTTTTATAATATTTTTGATTCACAAATGTTTCCTGATTTCTATACAAAGTTATTCTCAAGTGTAGCAGTTGGCCAACAGACATACGGCACGCTCAACAGTATTCAAGTATTCTTTGAAGCGCTAATGTTAGGTATCGTACCAATTGTGATGCAAAAAGTTGGTGTCAAACGGACACTCATGATTGGTGTCGCTATTATGTTCTTGCGAATTGGCCTTTGCGGATTTAACGCCAATCCATACGCCGTTTCCGCCATTAAAATGCTGCACTCTCTGGAAGTACCTATGTTTACGTTATCAATTTTCAGATACTTTACCCTTCACTTCAACACCAAACTTTCGGCTTCTCTATATATGATTGGTTTCCAGATTGCAGCCCAAATTGGGCAGGTTATTTTATCAACACCATTGGGCATTCTCAGAGATCGTGTAGGCTATCAAAATACATTCCATGTCATTGCTGTCATTGTCTTGATTGCTGGTGTTTACGCGTTCTTCATTCTCAAAAAAGATACACAACACGTCGACGGAACCCCTTTGGCTAAGTCGTAACGCCGCAACATCCAAAACATACTTTAAGGAGACAATATGTCACACACACTCGAAAAAAATTTCTCAACGGTGACCAATGATCGCTATCGTCCTGAATTTCATTTAGCACCAACCTATGGCTGGATGAATGACCCTAATGGTTTTGTATACTTTCAAGACTATTATCATATTTTCTATCAAAACTATCCCTACAAACCTGAATGGGGACCAATGCATTGGGGGCACGCACGAAGCAGTGATTTAATGCACTGGGAAGACTTACCAATTGCATTAACCCCTGGTGATGATGAAGATACAGACGGCGTATTTTCGGGAAGCGCCATTGTCAAAGATGGTCGTCTTTGGCTGATTTATACGGGTCATCATTACTACGGCGACAATGATCCCGAACATTTTTGGCAAAATCAAAATCTAGCTTATAGCGATGACGGTGTTCATTTTACAAAGTATGAGCACAACCCTATTATTGCAGAAGCGCCGTCTGATAGCACCCATCACTTCCGTGATCCTAAAATTTGGGAATATGATGGCAATTATTATGTCATTTTAGGCAATCAATCACAAGATGGCCTCGGTCGTGCCTTAATCTATCAATCCGAAAATCTCTTTGATTGGCAATATCTAGGTGAACTCAACACATCACGAGCTGTCGCAACCGAAGGTGACATGTGGGAATGCCCTGATTTTTTCACTCTCAATGGTCGTCATATCCTACTTACTTCACCTATGAAAATTGAAACTCAGCCACAAAAATTCCGTAATCTCTATCAAACAGGTTACTTTGTAGGCCATTATGACTACACCAAAAATCAATTTGACCGTGGCGAGTTTCAAGAATTAGATAATGGTCATGACTTTTACGCCTCACAAACCCTTTTGGCGCCGGACGGTCGCCGAATTGTTATTGGCTGGGCGGATATGTGGGAAAGTGCATTTCCTGAAAAAGCAGATGGCTGGGCATGTATGCTCACATTACCTCGCGAACTTATCCTAGCCAATGACCGTTTATTGATGCGTCCAGTCGCCGAAGTACGCTCTTTACGTGGACAAGTACTAAGCAGCGGCAGTTTGTCATCAGTACAAACGGTATTAAATGGTCATTCAGCAACTGTTGAAGTTCAGCTCAATCTCACAGCCCAAGATTTTATCTTACACTTCCAAAATAACCGACAACAAGACATTATCACGCTCAATTTTGATAATGCCAACCAGCAATTCCGATTAACACATCAGGATCATCCTCAAGATGATCGGTTTGCAACAATTGCACAATCATCAGAAATAACACTTTCCTTATATATTGATAAAAGTGTCGTTGAAATATTCGTTCAAAACGGTGAAAAAGTATTCACAGAACGATTCTATACTGATGAGGCACCTACAATCAAAATTGACGGCAAGAATTTGTTAGGTCAGTTCACAACCTATCAACTCGAAACAAACTAAACAACATTCTCCCAGCAACATTATCAAAGTTTATCATCACTTGTAGTATACTTATAATTAGTTTTATAATGCTTATCAAATTAGGATAAGCATTTTTATTTTGTTTAGGTGATGTGATGAATTACAAATTAGAAGATGTTGCTGAAATTGCCGGTGTATCAAAAACGACAGTCTCTCGTGTTATCAATAAACGCGGCTATTTGAGCCAAGCCACAATTGATAAAGTACACGACGCTATGGCTGAACTGAACTATCAACCGAATGCAGCAGCGCAACAATTGCAAAAGAAAAAAACAAATATCGTTGGTCTGCTTTTCCCGTCAATTGCTAACCCTTTTTTTTGCGAACTCGTCGAAACGCTGGAAAAGAAATTATATCAAAAGGGCTATACAGTCATTGTCGGCGACGCAACACAGGACGCCAAAAAAGAAGAGCATTATTTAAAACAATTACTCTCCCGTCAAGTTGATGGTTTAATTGTTGGAACGCATAACTTTAATATTCAAACTTACAATAAATACCACGGCTTACCAATTGTCTCAATTGAACGCATTCTTAATGATGAAATTTCTACGATTGCCGTGAATAATTATCAAGGTGGTGTGTTAGCAACGGAATTTCTGATTAAACAAGGCGCAAAGAAAATTATTCATACCACAGATCCGTTTTCCAACAATATGCCAAGTGACCAACGACATCAAGGTTATTTGGATACCATGGCAAAGCACCACTTAATACCCATTACATGGCAAATTGATTTTGAAATGAGCTATGCACAAAAAACAGCCAATTTCACCAAAATGCTGCAACAGCATAACGACGTTGATGCTATTTTTGCAAGTAATGATGTTGAAGCAACGCAAATGCTACCCTTAGTATCAAAAATACCATCAAAACCTATCGTAGTAGGTTTTGATGGCACACGACTCATTCAAGCTATTTTTCCAAACATGCCAACCATTGTGCAACCAATCGAACAGTTGGCAAGTGTCGCTATTGAAGTTCTTGAGAAAAGAATTGCTGGTGAAACAACTAAGACAAAGTACTTACTTGACGTTACACTTTCAACCCAACGCTGATTGACCACAAAATAAAAATTAAGCACCAAGCAATTTTTCAATATCAGGAATCATTTCTTTAGGTGAAGTGTTTGGTGCAAAACGTTCAACCACTTCACCTTTTTGATTAACCAGAAATTTGGTGAAATTCCATTTAATCGCCGATCCAAAAGTACCTTTCGTGTTGTACTTTAAGTACTTAAACAATGGATCGGTATTTTTGCCGTTAACAGAAATCAAGTGATGCATGGGAAACGTCACGCCGTATGTCAAGCGACACGCTTCAGCGGCTTCATGACTCGAGTCCACTTCCTGTTTGAATTGATTAGACGGAAAGCCCAAAACGACTAAACCTTGGTCTTGATATGTTTTATAAAGCGATTCTAATTCTTCAAACTGCGGGGCATAACCACATTTTGTAGCCGTATTAACAATGATAACGGGGCGCCCTTTCAAACTGTCTAATGAGTATGTTTCCCCATTTTCTTTGATCGCTTGAAACTGGTATATATTAGCCATAATTTCTCCTTCAATCATATTTTTTATTAACGTCATTATAGCATTAGATAAGTCAAACTAAATGATAGGCGCTCACTAGTCAGATTGTTGATTGATACTGACTAATTTTTGTTGTACTTGTGCCAAGTATCCGGCACCAAACTGTGACAGATGGAACATCAGATAATACAGTTGATAAAACAATATGCGTCTTTCATATCCCGAAGTCAATGGGTAAGTTGCTTGATAACCACGGTAAAACGCATCGGAAAAGCCACCAAAAACGGTTGTAATCCCAATATCAAATTCACGATCACCATAAAATACTGCGGGATCAATTAGAATGGGTTCACCATTTAACCCAAACATATAATTTCCTGACCAAAGATCGCCGTGTAATAGTGAGGGTTGCGCTTGATAATCCATCATCAAACGTTCAAACTGCTTGATAGCTGCTTGAAATGATAAATCTAACTCTTCTGACCACAAGCCTTGATCTCGAATCATTGTTCGCAATGGCAATAAACGTTGCTGCACAAAAAATGTTGGCCAACTTTTTTGCCAAGAATTATCAGCTGTGTAAGTCCCCATTGTGAATGATTCATCAAATCCAAATTGGCCTTGAGGACTAGCTTGCTGATGTATTCTCGCCAAAGCAGTGCCTAATGCAAAAGCATCCCCTTGCGATTGATGCGCTAAATAAGACAAAACGAGATAAGCATTATTACCCCACTCTCCTATCCGCAGGACTTGTGGCGTTTTAACAAAAGGTGCTAAACATGCTAGGCCATTGACTTCATGAGTAAAGAATTCTTTTTTATGATCCGGTTGCAGTAGCAAAAATACTGGCCCCGTACTGCTTTCTAAACGAAACGCTTGATTGATATCACCGCCCCCAACAGGTGTGACTTTTGAAATTGTTCCCAAATTAAGATGTGATAAAAACGCTGCATCCATACAAACCCCTCTTTTCAATTAAAAAATAGCAATAGCCACAATCATTAACGGCTATCACTATTAAAATTTTATAGTATCAAAATCAACCATGTATTTTGTCTTCTAATTCATCACCTAACTCATCAATTCCCTTGGCGGCAAAAATTGTACCGCCAACAATCAAGCCACTGACAATCAGCGTGGAAGCAAGCATGAACTTCAAGATAGATTTCAACATTGTGAGTCTCCTTTTATAAAAAATGTGTTTGCACGGCACCTTAGGTAGTGTTTACGACTTTGTGCGCGATTGCTTAATTTCATGATAAAGGCTGAATAACAGTTGACCAACAGCCAACAAAATTGATAATTTACTCCAAAATCCTGTACTCTTTTTTACTTTTGCCATACTGAATCCTCCTAGGAATGGAATTTTGGTATTACTAACATTACGATTATTATACTTCCGTTTATTAACCAATGCAAAAAATATGCTCTCCCGACGCTTTATTTTCCTTCACGAATGGCTTGGAGTCTGGCTGGCGTCACGACTCGCTGGGCGATTTGGTCCGTGACAGAACGGTGTTGTTCATCGTAGTAAGTCGCAACAGATGTGTTTAAAGATGTTGTAAATGGTTCTGAAATTGGTCTGGTAACTTGGATTTGGTCGCCATTGATATTAATTTTTGCTGACAAAATATCCGATATCCCAGCAAAACTGTCTGTTTGTGGTACATAACGCTGAATTTCGCCGTCATTTACACTGCCCGTCATTGCCCAGTAGTTTTGTGTGAAATCAAATTGGGTATTTGGCTTGCCATTTTGACCAGCAAATGCAGCTTGTATCAAAATCGCAATTTGGTGCGTTAAATCCAGTGATGCCCAATTTGTCACGATACTACTGCTTTCGGCACTACTTGAACTACTAGAACTTGCGCTATTACTGCTTGATGATGTTGTACTTGAACTCTCAGTGCTAGTTGATGATTGAGAATGATGGCTTGTTGACGTTGATTTGCTTGATTGGTGTGCTGATTGCGATTTTTGTATCGTGTGTGATTGGCTGTAAGCATACACGCCAATGCTGACCATTATAACGACCAAAATTGCAGCAATAACTGCACCAATATATTTAGTATGTGATTTCATCCTCTCCCCTTTTTTCATATAAAATTAACTTTAACTACATTTGTTACTCTCTCATCTAAAACATAATAATCTTTATAATATATGATACGCTTTGAAATCAAAATTGCTTATTATTTTGCTTGCGTAATTGCTGATAAACAAAAAAAGAGACTTTTCCTAAAAAGTCTCTTTTATCATGGTTTAGAAAGTTTTACCTTATTTATTAGCTCTGCCAACTAACCATGAAACAATTAGCACTAGAATAACAGCGCCAATGATTGATGGAATTAGTGCCATGCCGGCCAATCTTGGTCCCCAAGAACCCAGCAAACTTTCACCCAACCATGAGCCAATTAAACCAGCAATAATATTACTGATCCAACCCATTGCTGCGCCACGACTAGTGATAGCACCAGCTACTGCACCAATGATTGCACCAACAATTAGTGTCCAAATTAATCCCATTTCTATATCCCTCTTTCTCATTATTTAATACCAAAAGGCGCGACTAACTTTCTAAGAAATGTCAATCAAACCCCTTGGTTAATGCCTTAAGAATAACAAATATAATATTTTATTGCAAATATTATGCTCACACTATTTGAAACGAAAATGTTAGATTGTCATTAGAAACCAATCGTTTTTGGACATGCTTTTCACAAACTCATGCTATAATATCCGTAATATTAATTAAGTATGGATAAGGCTACCCCAGACTCATAAATTAATAGCAAACACCCAACAAGAATTTGATTAAAGTTAGGAGACAGAAAATTATGCCACAAATTAGTGATGTATTTCAAGATTACGGCTTTAAAAACGATCGCCTCACACTCCTCGCCGGTCCATGTGCCATTGAATCATATGAAACATGTGCTGAAGTAGCTGAGACGCTAAAACAAATTACTGATGAACTTGGGATAAATTACGTTTTCAAATCATCCTTTGATAAAGCCAATCGTAGCTCTATTGATTCAGAACGAGGCGCCGGTATGGCATCGGGCCTGAAAGTTTTAGCCAAAATTAAAGAGAACTATCATGTTCCAATTGTCACTGACGTTCATGAACCTTACCAATGTGAACCGGTGGCTGAAGTCGCAGACGTGTTACAAATTCCCGCTTACCTAAGCCGACAAACTGACCTGCTGTTAGCAGCTGGAAAAACTGGTCGCGTTGTCAATATTAAAAAAGCGCAGTTTATGGCACCAGAAGATATTCAAACAGCTGTGGATAAAGTAGCGACAAGCAATCCACATATTTTGGTAACTGAACGCGGCACTATGTTCGGCTATCATCAACTTGTTGTCGATATGACAAGTCTTATTCAGATGCGCGAAACAGGCTATCCCGTCATTTTTGACGCGACCCATTCTGTTCAAGTGCCAAGTGGTTATGGTAATCATTCAGGTGGCAATCGTGATTATGCCTTTCCTCTGATGCGCGCGGCACTAGCCATTGGTATTGATGGCATTTTTGCTGAAGTCCACCCAAATCCGCCAAAGGCAATTTCCGACCAAGATAGTCAATTATACTTGTCAAAAATTCGTCCTATTCTTGAAAATGCGAATCGGTTATTTCACGAACATCTTGAAATGAAGGCGGTGTATGCCCATGACGACTTACTTTGATGATGCAAAGCACACGTTCAACACTGAAATTGACGCGTTGAAATCAGTCCGAGATACTTTAGACACGAATTTTGATAGCGTAGTGGCAGCGATTTTACAGACCAAGGGACGTCTCATTTTTATTGCGATTGGTAAATCTGGTATTATTGCTGACAAAATTGCAGCCTCTTTTTCATCTGTCGGCGTTCCAAGTTTTTACATTGATGCTGGTACAGCCTATCACGGTGATCTTGGTCGCGTTGCCAGTGACGATTTAGCCATTTTCATTTCTAATAGTGGCGAAACTCAAGAAGTCATTCAAACACTAATTGCTTTGCAAGTGATTCACCACAATAAGCTCAAAACTGTGGCCATCACTGGTTCAGAAGATTCGTCATTAGCTAATAGCACCGATTTACTTTTAAAAGTTGATGTCGCTGAAGAAGCAGACCCTACTAAATTAGCGCCGACAAGCTCAACGACGGCAACACTAGTTATGGGCGATGCTTTGTTAATTGCGATTGAAAAAGAAAAATCATTCAAACGAGAAAACTTCGCCTTGTATCACCCCGGTGGCTCCATTGGTAAGTTGTTATTACAAAATGTTAAAAATGCCATGCACACAAAAATTCCTTATGTGCATACCACAACGCCAATCAATGATGTTATTTATCGTATCAGTGATTTTGCCGTTGGCATGACACTTGTTAAAAATGATGATGAAAAAGTTATTGGTATTGTTACCGATGGTGATATTCGTAAAAAGTTTTTGAATATTAGCCAAGTCAAAAACTCCACTGCCAAAGATTATATGACAGAAGGATTTATCAGCATTAACCAAGAAGCCCGCAATGGCGCTGCTTGGAAGAAAATGGCTGCACATAATATTTCCAACTTAGTTGTCCTTGATGATAATGAAGAAGTTGTCGGTATTATCACTATTCATGATGTTTTAGATTAGAAAATCAAAGCAGGTATCACTCATTGTTACATGAGTGATACCTGCTTTTTAAATCGCTGACTTTTGAAAGAATAATATACCGCGCAATGCATCACTATACGTCGGCTGCTTCACCAATTGTTTTAACTGCTGCCGCACCTGTTTTGGATGATCAGTGATGAAACCGCGAACGCCCATCACATAAGCACTGGCAACATCCGCTGAATCATTTACTGTCCAAACATATAAATCTTTTTTGTGTTGATTAATCGTGCGCACAACCGTTTGGTCAACAGCTGAATATTCAATCGCATAAAATTGATTCGTTTTTGTGCTATCAATCGTATTCTTAACTGGTGATAACAATCCAGTCCTGACTTTCAAATAGCGGCTTGCTCTTTTTAGGGCGTTCTGATTTAACGATTGAATTTCTGAATGATTCTTTTGAATTAATGGACCATACTGCGTCTCAAATTTTTGCAATTGCTCATTGGTAATTGTGTCATTAATTTTCAACTCAATTAGTAATTTCTGATGATACAAATTGGCTGTTTTAAGATAATCTTCAAACGACGACAGCTTGAATATATGCCCTGCTTCTTTTATTTTCAAGGACTTTAAAGTTGACCATTTTGTCTGATTAATTTTGTAAGACTTACCACTTGTAGTCGTAACTTTTGTATTATGACTCAAAACATAAACATCATCTTTTGTTGGCTGAATGTCCATTTCAACGTAATCTGGTTTAGTTGCACTTACTTTTTTCAAGTTTTCAACGACATTTGGTGTTTGATTTAGGCTACTAATACCTTTGTGAGCAATCACTAAGTAACGACCACTCGGTTGATCTATCCATTTACCAGATAACCAAACGCTCAAAATGCTAACCACACACAAAATTAATAGGTTTGCCCAATGCCATGCCTGATTTGGCCGTTTTGAATGATTGGGTTGGGCATAATCAGCTAGTAGGTTAACAAATTTTGCGGTAATGACATAAAAAATGCCTGTCATCACCACAATCAATACATTAGCACCAACGTGCCTTATCGCGACCGACGTGTATGAATCCAATAAATGTTGAGCATAAATGCTCCCAAACAAACTAATGACAAGAACGATTACAACCAACAATAAATCGCGATAAAACTTCAAATTAAACTGACTGCGACGCCAACTATTTTTAAAGCTCAATCCAACACGATCATGACTAATGACTGTTTGGTGAATCAAAAATCTCATTTTCACAACCAACAGAAAATAGAGTATGTACACCACAACACCAATAGCCAACGCCAACTGACTATTCAAACTATCAAGAAAAGTTTTAGGAATAGTCAAGTAATAAGACAACGGGAATTTAAAGCCAAATTGATTTAAAGGAATTGTCAAAATTAACAACAATGCAGCATATAAATGAACGCGTCCCTTTAACAAACCAGAGCAAAATTGTGACCATGTGATGTTTTCCCAAAGCCACAAGAACGCACCCAAACACAACCCAACATACGCAAACCACAGGAATAGATAGACCACAACGGTGATAGCATAATTAACCCAATAGTCACCAATATAGTTAAGTAACATTGTCAAATCATTGGTCGGTATTTGATAGGTTTTAGGCTGATAACCTTGTACCCAATTAATTAGACATTGCGCAACAACATTAAAGATAAAAATGATACTCACGATTATAATTGTTTGACGTGATATTTTTTTACTGTTCATAGTCAAATCCCCTTTCATTTAGGAACTGGTACTGTTTTGAATTGAACTTTGGTGTTGTATTTTTTTAATGTTTGACGAGAAATTACCATTGCAATTGCCACTCCAATTGCCATTGGCCAGAACACTGAGTAATTGAGGTGACAAATTTCAAGAATCATGAACATTGCCATGAAAGGTGCTTGTTGGGATGCTGATAACAAAGTTACGGCGCCTAAAACAGCGCACTGCCAAATCACAAGATTAGGCCATATCTGTGATAAACCGATACCGATAATTGCGCCCATCGCTGCACCGATGGCAATGGCTGGTGTTAATGTACCACCAGCTGCACCAAAACGGATTATCAACACTGTCACAACAGCTTTTAAAATACCAACAGCAATCAAAAGCCACAGAAGTTGTGAGCTTTTTGTCCACATTGCCGTCTGTGCAAGTGCCCGGCCGTTGCCCATGATTTCCGGAAAGAAATACGCGACCACACCAGTTAAGAAAGCTACCAAAGGCAACTGCCACAAAATTGGCGATTTCTTAACTTGATTTTTTTCAGCCCATTGACAGATCACACGGAATAGCGCACCAGCAAATCCCGTGAATGGTGCAATAATAATAACTAAAATCAAACTGATCATCGAAAAATGCGCATCCCCAACTAAATAGTACGGGTGAAATCCTTTTATTAAAGATCCCATTAACATGGCTATCATTGACATCGTCAGACTCACTAACACGTTGCGCAATGATAATTTTTTTAACAATATTTCAACACAGAATAGCATACCTGTGATAGGGGCAATATAAATACCGGCAAAACCAGCACCAGCTGCCGCTGCTATCAATAAACGACGATCATCATCAGTTAAATCTGCCAGTCCCAAACGTGATTGGAAACGTATCCAAGTTTGGGCAAGCATAGCACCTGCTTCACGAGGCGCTAACTCTCGGCCAATTGATCCACCGGTACCAACATAAACAATTTGCGTGCAAACATGGACAATTGTTTGTAATACTGGCATTTTTTGACCATCCAACGCTTTTTTAATGCCAACAGTTGGTTGCGTTTTATTTCTCAAAAAGTACCACACAATAGCCACCAAAAGGCCACCAACTGTGACAGACAGAAGCCTGTGCAAAGGGCCAGCCGTTGGCACTGGTGATTGTGCTGTTTCCAAATAATTTAGAAATATTTTTTCGACAAATTCTAGTAATAGACTTAAACATATCGCGCTAAATCCAACAATCACACCCAATATAACGGTAGCAATCGTTAATGATATATTCTCTCGTGTTGTCGATGATGATCCACTATTCTTCTTCATGGCACTAGTATCCATTTTATCTCTCACTTTTATAACTATTTTAACAGGCAATAACATACTCTAGATTACCACTCACTCTGCTAGTGCACAATGTAACATGGTTTTCCAAACAACAAATAAAAAACGCGATTGCTTTAAATTCATCACGTTTTTGTAAAATGCCAGCCATTGGCACTTGAGCGTTATCAATCACATGAACTTAACCTATCAATGCCACCATCACCAAATAAATACTCCATCCCCAGACGATATGTCCAAAAAATTCTGAAAAGTGCTCTGCAAATGGTTGCTTTGCAGGTGACGGAATCGTTTTTAGTAGTGGCAGTAGCACAATATGAAAAATGAACCAAACGACAATCCCATATACTGTTCCCTGCCCAATCGTGACAACATGATTAAACGCCTGTAAAAAAGTAAACAGCGCAGCAAATGTAATCGAAAACCCAAAATGCATGAACAACGCCACAAAGTATATCCGTTGATTTGTGGCATAGGTCCAATAAGCATGCGTAAACGCTTTAGAAAACCCAAGTTGTTGTAAGAGCTGTTGGGGTGGATTAGTCTCATCTCTAGCTTGACTTCTAGGTGGCAAAATTGCTTCCCAACCAATTTTCACCATGCCAGATAGTAAACCAGCAATAATACCAACAAAAACCGTGTCTCCTATGATATGCGACATCTTCTCTCTACCACCCTTAAAAAATTACGTTATCAATATTCATTTTTAATTATAGCATAACCGTTACAATTCCCTGTTTTTGATACTTCTTTAGCTGGCGTGCTAGTCGAAACGAACGCAATAAAAAAGTACGGACGGGTCCGTACTTGAAAAGGTTTTAATCATTTAAAACAGCAATCATAAAGTCCATGAAGTCTCTGACAAAACGTTCAGTCTTGACACCAACTGCCACTTGCGTTGTTGTGTCTTCAAGCAAACGCTCTCGATCACCGATTGTGCGACCGTAATCACCTGATTCTTGATCGTATGTCACCCTCATATTCAATGGAATAGTCAAGACATAGCTAGGATCAATCGCGACCGCCACAGCGAGTGGATCATGTAAAGCAGCACCACGATGGTCAATGCCAAGTTGATCATAAGCTTCAATGTAATAATCCATCAAATCAGCATATATTATACCTGCTTTAGTGCCCAAATCACGCCATTTTTGAGTGTGCTTTTTCGTCAACAATGTCCGTAAGGTTACATCTAGGCCAACCATTGTCAAACGTTTTTGCTCTCTAAACACATGATCTGCAGCTTCTGGATCCTGATGAATATTAGCTTCAGTAAATGGCGTCACATTTCCTGGCACTGTCAGCGCACCACCCATTAAGGTTGTGTTACCAATTAGGTGAGCAATTTCTGGATCGATTGTCAACGCTTTTGACAAATTAGTCAATGGACCAGTCGGTACATAAACTAGTTCATCTTGATATTGGTGCGCCATTTTGATCAGAAAGTCTATTCCACTCGTTGTTTCAACTTGTCGTGGTGAACGTGTTATATCAATATTGCCAACACCATTATCACCGTGAATTGCTTTAGAAATCGGCATCACATCAAAACTTTGTGTTGTTGAAGAATGAGATTCGCCCAAAAATACTGGCACATTGTCTGCACCTAATAAATGTAACAAATCCAATGTATTTTGTGCGGCTGTTTCAACTAATGTATTACCATAAGACGCGATCACACCAATCAGGTCAGTACGCGGATCACAGACAGCCCATGCCAATGCTAACGCGTCATCAACACCTGTGTCTAAATCTAAAATCATTTTGACAGAAGCCATGTCATTCTTCTCCTTCTAGTTGTTTATTCATATTTGGAATTTGCGCAACAAACCATTTTTCAAAAGCTGCTGCATCAATGTCCGTTGCAACATGGACATTTTTTCTACCTTGCGACCAGCGATTTTGCGTGTCAGCCACAGTAGCACCTGCCGCGGGCCCTTGAGTAATGACATCAACCCAATAATCTGTCAACGTGTAAAATTCTGGTGCCAATAAGTAGCAAATTGTATTCACATCATGCATTGGTTTACCATCGGCTTCAGTATCACCATAAGCAGTCATCAACTGATGTAACATTTTGCCGGATTCACCAAGTTTAGCAACATCGTCAATCGTTTGCAAAGACAGTAGTGCTTTTAACGTAACATCTAAACCAATCATCACAATGTCGATACCACTTTTAAAGACAATATCAGCCGCATCAGGGTCAGTAAAGACGTTAAATTCAGCCACTGAAGACACGTTACCACCAGATAATGAGCCACCCATCAGCACGAAGCGTTTAATATGTGATAAAGCTTCTGGATATTGTTGGATGAGCTGTGCAATATTAGTGTAAGATCCCGTCGCCACGACAGTGATCGGCTCTACGGAAGCCATTAACGTCTCAGCCATTGCACTCACTGCATCTTGTGCAATCGCCAGATTTTTTGGTGTTTCGAAATCATAACCTGGCATACCTGAAGCACCATGGATATACGAAGCATCAACAAACGCCTTCTTGAGAGGCTTTGATGCACCTTTGGCAACAGGTACTTCTTGTCGATTAAAGAATGTGGTTAGCTTGAGTAAATTAGCAGTTGTTTTATCAACACTGACATTGCCAGCCACACTAGTCAACAGCTTAATGTCAAAATTAGGATTAGTTAAGGCAATTGACAATGCCACTGCATCATCAATGCCAGGGTCCATATCTAAAATAATCGGTATCATGATTTATCCCCTTATGATGTTTACCAAATGAACAGTCCGGCTGTAGCAGCTGAAAGAAGCGATACTAAGATTCCAGAAATTAACATGTATGGTACTCGAGAACTAATATAATCATTCTTTTCTTTATTAACAAGTCCTTTAAAGGTACCAATAATCATACCCAATGTGTGAAGTGAACCCCAATAGTTGGACAAAATAAAATTAATTAACTAACAGACTCAGTGGTGAGTTGTCGATATTGAAC
>NZ_BMBS01000038.1 GCF_014634805.1 Leuconostoc falkenbergense | reverse complement strand
ACTGGCACACACCAATCGAGATCTTCTTGCTTAATCTACGTCACTAAATTCGTTCAAGTTATTTCTTGCAATCTGCCATATCTAATTTTGTTGTCATACTGTTCTCTCCATTACGTTTAAATGCTATTTGTGATTATGTGCTATTGTGCCTGACTCGATACAAGCCACCAACTGAATTTTCCATATTGTCATCCTCACTAATTTTTCCAATAAAAAAACCGCTAATTGTTATCAAAACAATTAACGGGCGAATTCTCGCGGTACCCCGTCGTTTAACTAGCAAAACTAAACTAGCTATCTCTATCTTAACTACGGGCGCAATGCCGATAGCCATACGATATAACGGTCGTGACCGATCAATGCTTCATTATCCAAACCACTGATTCTCTCCAGAACTACTTTCCAATACTTTTAATGACGCTTTCTCATCAACTAGCGCTTTCTATATCATTAAAAAGTAATGTACTCTTTCTTCCACTGAAATCTTATTTATATTATACACAAATGATAAAATAATAACAACACTTACTTTATAATTTTTTTATCAACCAATTAAATTCAATTTGTCAAAATCAATAACGGCAATGACTGGCAAATTTCTGAAATAATTATTATAATCCATACCGTAGCCGACAACGAATTCATTGGGTACAATGAGACCGTAGTTGTCAACATCAAAATCAACGACTCGGGCTTCACGTTTATCAGCTAAGGCAACAGTAGTGACTGATTTGGCACCTTTAAGAGCGAAATAATCACTAAGCCATTGCATCGTACGACCTGTGTCAATAATGTCGTCTATGACAACCACGTCACGTCCGGCTAAATCCATATTCACATCATGCACGACTTTAACTTGACCAGTGGAAGCAGAGCCACTATAACTTTTAACATCAATAAAGTCAAAGTCCACATCAAGGGGCATTTTCCGCAACAAGTCTGTGGCGAAAATAACTCCCCCTTTCAAAGCAGCTATAAATACTGGGCGTTGTTCATTATCTTGAAACTTTTCTGTTAATTCATTGGCAACGCGCTGAACTTGTGCCTGTATGTCCGTTTCAGTTAAAAGCACTTTTTTTATCGCTGGATGACTAATCAAGTTGTTCATGCTAAGCCTACTCTCTTAAAAATCTCGTCCACATGACGCAAATGGTAGTGATAATCGAACGCATCATCAATTTGTGCAGGCGTTAAATTAGCCTGAATAGTCGAATCAGCGTCAACTAAATCACGGAACATGAGTTGCTCATCCCATGAACGTGCTGTCAATGGCTGTACAGTATCATAGGCTTGCTCACGTGAAAGCCCCGCATCAATTAAGCTCAATAGCAATCTTTGCGAATAAATTAAGCCATACGTGCGATCCATATTCTTACGCATTGTATCTGGGAAAACACCAAGATTAGTTAAGATACCAGTGTGGCGGTGCAGCATATAATCAATGAGAGCAGTTGCATCAGCCAAAATAATACGTTCCGCAGATGAATGTGAAATATCACGCTCATGCCACAATGTCACATTTTCCAGCGCTGTTACTGCGTAACCACGCAATACGCGAGCTAATCCGGTAATATTTTCATCCCCGATTGGATTACGTTTATGTGGCATAGCCGAGGATCCTTTTTGACCCTTAGCAAAGCCTTCTTCGACTTCATGAATTTCTGAACGTTGTAATGAACGGATTTCGGTAGCAAGCTCTTCCATTTGCGTACCAATCAAGGCAATGGTCTGGATATAGTCAGCATGCAAGTCTCTTGGCAGGACTTGTGAACCGATTGGTTGTGGTGTTAACCCTAATTCAGCCATTGCCACTTCTTCAACTCGTGGTGGCACATTAGCAAAAGTACCAACTGCGCCAGATAATTTACCAGTTTCAACTTCTTTTGCCACACGCTCAAAACGCTCGATTGCCCGTGTTGCTGAAGCGTAAAAACGAGCCATTTTCAAACCAAATGTTGTGGGTTCGGCATGAACACCATGAGTACGTCCCATCATGACTGTATTTTTATATTTTAATGCTAGGACTTTAATGGCTTCGCGCCAATCATGTAAATCTTGTTTAATAATGTCATTTGCCTGACGCAAACGTAAGGCTTGCGCGGTATCAACGACGTCTGTTGAAGTCAAACCGTAATGAATCCATTTCCGTTCATCACCTAAGGATTCAGACACATTACGTGTAAAAGCAACCACATCATGACGTGTAGATAGTTCGATTTCGGCAATACGGTCAACATCAAAAGTCGCATTAGCGCGTATCTTAGCCAAATCATCGGCTGGTATGTGCCCTTCTGCAACCCAACCAGCATCAACCGCAATTTCTACATCAAGCCATGTTTGGTATTGATTTTGCAATGACCATATTGTGCGCAACTCTGGTCGTGAATATCGTTCAAGCATAATTTCTGTCCTTTTAAAGTGAATTTAGACAATACCCGCGATTGTCCTGATGGAAAATGAATAACTGTTTCCAATATCTAGTTTACCAGTTATTGCAGTCAATGCGTTCGTAATCATATTAACCTTCTCTCACAAAACAAAAAAAAGTTCGGTTATTCCGAACAAAAGCTGATTTATGAGAAACAAAAACGAACGTTAGGATTTAAAGCGCTTAAATTCCGAGATAGAATTTAGCAAATAGCGCCGCAAAAATGGCGCCAATAAATGGTGCAATACCTGGAACGAGCAAACCATATTTAAAATCACTCGTAGTCCGTTTTTGCCATGGAATAATTGTATATGCGATTCTTGGTCCCATATCTCGTGCTTGATTCATTGCAAATCCGGTTGTGCCACCTAATCCCATACCGACTGCCCAAACAAGAAAACCAACACCTAATGGCACCATTCCTGGCACATCACCCGCATGAGCAGAAATGGATAAAATACCGGTTAGAAAGATGAAAGTTGCAAATGCTTCAACAAAAAAATTACGTGGCAAATTACGAATGGCTGGTGCCGTCGAAAAGATATTACGGACAATAACTGGATCAATATCTTTTTCTGATAATTTAAATTGATCAGCATACATAACGTATACAATCAACGACCCTATAATAGCCCCAAAAATTTCTACAAAGCTGACAATTATAAAATACGGTAAATCAATGTTCCCCAAAACATACTGTGCCAAAGCCATCGCCGGATTGATATAGACATCTCCAAAGATGAACAACACCATGGCAATACCGAATCCCCAAGTTGTAATCGAAAAAATATGCCCAGAACCGTGATATTTTGTACGGTTCAACACTTCGTCGGCGTGAACGCCAACCCCAAAAATTATCATGAGTGCTGTACCCATGAATTCAGCCAACAACTGATGTATCATTTTTAATCTCCTATTGGCGTGCTAGTTATTATGCTTGTGATAAAACAACTAATTCACGCAAGTGGCAGTTGAAAATTTGCATTGTATTGCGGTTTTTATTTCGAATACTCTTAATATAATAAGGCCACTAACCCACTAAGTAAAGCGTTTTTGTTGTTTTGTCAAGAAACCGTCACAATTCGTTACATTTTGCACAAACGAATGCTGTGCAATGTGTCAATAAATCGTTATAATAGTATTGAAGATAATGAATTGAGGATTTTTAAATGAATGCACAAGTTGTGTATGCAACTATCACGGGTAACAATGAACAAGTCGCTGACGTCATTGTTGACGCCTTAGTCGCAGCAAACGTATCAGTCAAAAAAACAGAAATTAGCCAAACCGAGGCTGATGAATTAGAAAATGTTGACATCGCCATCGTTGTCCCGTACACGTATGATAAGGGTTCACTTCCAGATGAAGGTCTAGACTTTTTTGAAGACCTTGCTCATGACGATTTAACAGGTGTTGTATATGGCGTGGCTGGCTCTGGTGACACTTATTATCTCAGCGATTTTGGCTTGGCAGTACCAAAATTTGAAGCACAATTTGCGAAGACAGGCGGTATTAAAGGAGCTGAGGGCGTTAAGATCAACCTTAGTCCTGATGCTGATGATGTCGTTACCTTAAATAAGTTTGTATCTGATCTAATTCAGGTTGCTAATGAAAGACATTAAAAAGAAGGCTTACGCCTTCTTTTTAAATATTACTAGTTTGCTTAGTACAAAGTTAGTTACAATCACAAATATATTTTGAATCACATTCCAAATTTGCGCGTCCTGTTTGAGCACCACAACACCAAAAGACAAAATAGCATAACCTAGTAGTGCTGTGATAATTCTCGCAACAATAAATTGCCAAATCTCATTTATCACTGATTTGACATTGGTAGCTGTCGAGTGAAACACCCATTTACGGTTCGTCAAATAGGCAAATAATACAGACCAAAACCACGCAGCAACGTAAGAAAATGAATAATCAACATGCCAAATTCCGTAACAGAGTGCAAAAACAACAATGTTGACAATTGTCGTCAAAACACCAAAAATCAGATATAAAATGACAACTTGATACTGTATGAGTAGTTTTTTTATTTTTTCCATGATAATTCCTTGAGGTTAATGGTGTTTGTCATTAAGATCATCCGCAAATTCTATGTTCGGATGAAAGAAAAATCCATTAATTGTACCTTTTATAATAATTTTTAACTTTCTACCACGATATTGAACACCGGGCAAAAATAAAGTTTTCATAAAATCAATAACACCGTGACCAATAGTCTTGATGAGTTTAAATATTGATTGTCGTCTACGCGAAGTCAAAATTCGGTTGCGATATTCATACATATAACGAGGTAGTCGTTCCTCAAGTGTTTCTCCCACAATATCACCTGGATTAGGATTGGTTTTGCTGGCATGAATAACAATTGAATCCCTTACAAAATATCCAGTTGCAACACGGTGTGCACGTTCTGTAAACTCTATATCATCCCCCCATATAAAATATTCCTTCTGTGGCAATCCAATAGTTTTGATTAACGAACGTTTGAAAATTGTTGAAACAAATGTAGCATGCTTGATGGGCACAAAGTTTTCATCGCCATAATACACAGCCGTTTTTCCACCGTCTGCAGGTGCAGGAACATTCATTCGTGCCCACTCACCATCAATCCAATTTACTTTGCTTGCACCCCATCCTGCATCAGCATTTAACTCAAACATGGTCAATAATTTGCGTAATGCTGTGCTTGTGGGCATTGAGTCATCGTCCATAACCCAAACAAAATCATCTGCTGTTTTTTGATAAAATTGCTTAATACCCCAGTTAAATCCACCAGACCCACCAAGATTTTGATCTAGATTTTCAACAATAATACGCTTATCTGACAAGTTATCAAGAAATTCTTTAGTCCCGTCTGTACTAGCGCCGTTAACAATAATAAGATGGCGTAACGCACTTGTATCTTGAGATAACACTTTTTCAATAGAATCCTTTAATAAACTCAAGCGGTTGTAGGTTACTATCACTGCTGTCACACTATAATCTGTCATTTTTTTCTTCCAACATTTTCATTATATTTTTCGCAAAATCCAAATCTTGTTTGGATTCTTTCCCCCAAACTTCCCAATTTTCATTTCCCAAGAACCTAGTAAAACCAATCTTCAAAAGCCACAACTCTCTTGCAGGATTTTTAACCATTATAATCATCTTTGCAGTAGAAATTAGTTCTTTTTGATGATAACTAAAAATGCTCTGTGGTATAACTAGCATATTAAATTGCTTAGCAGCAGTCATTCGTCTTCCGTTAAGCACCATTTCAGTTTTACCTGTGCCTCTATATTGAGAATTCTTATTCACAAACACACGTGTATATTCACTCACACTATCAATATTGGCAAAAAATTGATAGCCATACCAATACTCAAGTACATGTGATTCAAAAATAGCCACGCTAATATCATAACTAAAAGAAATACGTTTCACTAATTTTCTATGACTTTCTGTAAAATTTTTGTCCGAAAAATCCTCCCCATTCAAAAGAATTGTATCATTTGCAACAGCTTTCCCATATGAACTATTTTCAATGGTATCAATCATGCGCTGGGAAGACATACCATCATCATGACTCACAAATCGTTCTCTAAATGTTTCATATTTATCAATATAGTGTTCAGACCAAGCTGATGTGTCTTGTGCCAGTTCAATTAAACTTGCAATTTGTTTTGTGTAAGGCCCTGGCAACTCGGAAATTTTTAAATATGTCCCACGTTCATTTTGATAGTTTTCTTTAGAATCAAAAAAAATGATAGGTTTCCCAGTGACCAAGTAATCAAAGAAAAGTGAAGAATAATCTGTGATCAAAAGATCAACTTGACTCAAAATAACATTAGTCCCAAAATAATCTGGTATTAAATATGTTTCAAAACGTTCATCTGAACTAATAGCCTTTTGAAAGTAAGGATGTGGTTTAAAAATAATAATTGTATTTGGAATTGTCGATAAACTTTCGAGTATATTTAAATATACTTCAAGTTCTTGACTACTATTATGAATTATCGTGGTATCACCTGACCACGTCGGTGCATACAAAATTAATTGCTTTTCTGAATCCAAAAAAAGCTCATCACGGAACTGCTGCAATTGTTTCTTGGGGAGGCCAGTGACTAAAATATCATTTCTGGGATAGCCCGCCAAAATAATGCGACCTGTATACAAATTATCAAGTCGATAGTCCTTTTTAAAGATTTCAGCAGTATAGCTATTTGGCAAGATCAAGTAGTTTGTCATCAGAAATATTCTGATGACATTCCACGAACCCATAACACCACCAGGCATGGCATACCCCATTTTTTTCAATGGTGTACCGTGCCATGTGTTAATGAAAATTTGGCCTGAACGTTTAACGAAAATATCAGAAAAGATCATTGCGTTGGTTATTATATATTTCGCAGTCAGCAACCATTTCATGTGTTCTTTTGATTCATAAATCACCACTCGAATATTTTGGCGTCCTATTAAACCCCAAAATTCCAGAACACGATTAATTTTATTAATCTCAGTTTCTTTTGCAACAATTATATGATTCACTGGTGCGCCAAAAGCTACCCACTGCCTAAGAATCGCAAAAGGAGAGTCGTCTAGTTCCTGCCCATCCTGCATTTCATACAACACCACACGCTCGTTTATCGGCCAATTTTGATAATGCGTATCATAAAATATTTTAGCATCATCGTGGTTATTTGCTAAACGCTTCATGTTCCATAAAAAGTCATGATATTTAAAACTCAAATTGTTCAAAATATTTTTTATCATAAAAAAAGAGATGCCTTTCATCTCTTACTATTATATCAAACTAATCAATTTCAGATTTATGATTTGTCACTAAGCTAGTTTCATTCAAGTCTTTTTTGATTTGAGTCGTAGATATTTCGGGTGTTCTAGCTAAATAAACAACTTTTGCATCAGTCTCTTCTTGAATAAAGTCGAACTGTCCTGCCCAATCATCGCCCATGACGAATGTATCAACCTGATAAAGCTTAACATCAGGTACTTTTTGCTCCCATGATTTTTCTGGGATCACTAAATCTACATAGCGAATTGCTTCTAATAATTGTTTACGTTTTTCATAGCTGAAATAAGTCTTCTTTTGTTTTGATTCCCAATTAAACTCATCAGTTGAAAGTGCAACAATTAAATAATCGCCCATTTCTTTAGCACGTTTCAGTAAATTAATATGCCCGTAATGTAGCATGTCAAATGTTCCATAAGTAATCACTCGTTTCATAATTTTTTCCTCTTTATAGATTAATTAAAAGATGTACCCATACATTATTTTTCTTCGCGTGTAATAAAAATCGGCCGTCTCTTCGTTTCCAAAAAAATTGCAGCAACGTATCTGCCAATCACACCTAAACTCAACAATTGAATACCACCAATAAATAGCATGATAGTGACCATCGATGGCCAACCATCGACACTATTATTGTGGACTAATGCCCTAATCACAATAAAAACAGCACTTAAAATTGATATCCCAAATGAAAGAAAACCTAGTAAGGTAATGATTGTTAAAGGAACCGTAGAAAAGGACACAATTCCTTCAACTGCATACTTACTTAGTGACCAGAACGACCATGAAGTCTGCCCAGCGACACGTTCTCGGTTTTCAAACGGAATATACTTAGTCTTAAAACCTACCCAAGTAAAAATTCCCTTACTAAAACGTTGATTCTCAGATAACGACAATATAGCATCAACCATTTGTCGTGTCATAACACGATAGTCTCGTGCACCGTCCACTAATTGTGTTTGGCTGATTTTGTTCATCCATTTGTAAAACTGCGTTGAAAACCAAGAACGTATCCTTGCTTCACCTTTACGATCTGCTCGCCTCGTGCCAACCGCATCCCAGTCACCACTCTGTACTTCTTTTAACATTTCAGGCAGGAGTTCGGGAGGATCTTGTAAATCAACATCCATTACAGCCACATAATCACCATCAGCTTGTTGTAGACCGGCATAAAGTCCAGCTTCTTTACCAAAATTACGTGAAAAGCTAATATAGTGAACATTGTTATCTTGCTGAGCTAATTGTCGTAACAAATCGAGCGTCTTATCAGTTGAACCATCATCAATAAAGTGAAAGTGAATCAAGGCGTTTATTTTTGGTGCAACATTTTTAATCGCCTTGTAAAAAATTTCAATTGTATCTTCTTCATTGTGAACAGGGACAATTAAAGATAAGATATCACTATTTTGCTCGATTCTTTTATTTTTAATATCCACTCCCATTACACCTTTTCTCATTTCATATTATGTACGCCCTAACGGGCATGTTTATTTAACTTCATCGTGAGCAAAATTAAAATTTTGATTGATATCAAATTCTTGGCGGACAGTATTAAAAGCATCATTAAATACTTGATCCATATCGAAGTAACGATATTTGCCTAGGCGACCACCAAAAATAATTTCTGGATGATTGTCACGTGCTTCTTTGGCGTAAGCCTTGTAAATTCGTGTGTTCTCATCATTATTGACAGGATAATATGCCTCTTTTGAGCGATCCCACTCTTGTGGGTATTCTTTAGTGATAATTGTCTTACCCTCATCGGCTAATCCATCAAAATGTTTCCATTCCATAACACGTGTATATGGCGTCTCAGCGTCAGTATAATTGATTACTGAATTACCTTGATAGTTGTCTGAATCAATCACCTCATGCTCAAATCGCAAAGATCTATATTCCAGTTCACCAAACTTATAATCAAAGAACTGATCAATCATACCCGTATATAACACACGAGGAAATTCTGATAGTAATGTTTCTTTGTCATCAAAGAAATCTGTGTCGGTTAAAACGTCGACCAGTCCATTTGACTGTTCCAACATGCGCTCAAAAATCTGTGTATAACCGCCTACTGGAATTCCTTGATAACGGTGGTTGAAATAATTATTATCATAGATAAAGCGCACTGGCAATCGCTTAATAATGAAAGCGGGTAATTCTGTTGCTTTACGACCCCATTGTTTTTCCGTATAACCTTTAATCAACTTATTATAAATATCTGTACCAATTAAGCTAATTGCTTGTTCTTCTAAGTTACGAGGTTGTCGATCACCCAGATCTTTCAAGGCCGCATTCTTTTGTTCTTCAATTTTTGCATGTGCTTCGTCAGGTGTTTTCGTTCCCCACATCTGGTAGAAAGTATTCATATTGAAGGGAAGATTATACAATGTGCCTTTGTAATTTGCGACAACTTGGTTTTGATAACCATTGAAAGAAGCAAATTGACGAATATAATCCCATACTTCCTTGTTATCAGTGTGGAAAATGTGTGCGCCAAAATCATGCACTGTGATACCATGTTCAGTATGCGTATGCATATTACCACCAATATATGGACGTTTCTCCACAATCAGAGATTTTTTACCCCGTTTGGCTGCCTCGTATGCAAAAATCATACCAAATGGCCCAGCACCGATTACAAGATAATCATAATTCTTTGTATTGTATTTTTTTGTCATGTCACTTTCCATCAATTCTACCAAATCCAACTTTCCGAGCCAAAAATTTGCCACCCTTTAGTAACCAATTTTGTTTTTCCATAAAATTAACCGGTATTTCTTTGTATTGAATGTTATTTTTGACAATCCAAACATCTAGTAAACGTTCACTTAAGAAACCATATACCCTTTTTTCATAGGTATTCCAAGACAATACTTCACTATGAATCAACTTTTCTACTTCAAAGAGAATGTCGAACAACCAATCAGAATAATCATTGAACTCTTTACGACGCATAATAAACATGTTAAACATATGAGAACTGGTTTTGCTCATTTGTTTTTCAAAAACTTCAGCATAATCAGGATACTTACTAGTAATGACTTGCCGTACTGCATCTAGAGAACTGCCATGGTGAGCATGACGATAGTGAGATTCACTACTTTCAATCCAATAGTGCCGCTTTTTGGGTAGAATAACGTCGACATTATCTAACAACTCAGACAACTGTTTCACGTTCAAAATATCTTCTAGATTTTTAGTCTTTTTTAAACTAAAGTACCTGCGATAATGCACCAACCCTATAACATCTGCACTGCTATTGTAACGTGCCCAATAAATAGCAGTTAGCTCATTAAAATATGGATTTTTCAACGAGATATTTTGGCCTTGATTGTCTCCTTGATAACCACTGAACTTATTTTCTGATAGTGAAGCGCCGACTTGAATCGGTAAATACATGCTATCTTTCGGCATTGAGGATTCTTTATGAGCGGCAACCAAAATTTGGATTTTTTCCTTAACCATACTGCTATTATACCAAATCTGCAAAATATGCGCGGAACTTCAAGTGCAAATGCGACCCAATGATTAACACAGCGAACGTAAACAACCAAAATACAAGCATTGGGTAGGTGTTTTCCCAAAACCATGTGTGTCCAAAAAATGAATCTCTGACACCACTCACCAAATAGTAAAAAGGATTTGTTTCCAATGCTCGAACAATCCTTTCATGCCCAGCACCAAATTTATCTGATACTGAAAATAATGCGCCAGATATCCAAAAAATAAAACGCATGACCGTTTGCATAATTTGTTGATAGTCTTGCAATAATACTGTCACAGTTGCATTTAAAATGCCAAGTGCATATAAAAAAGCGAACGCTGCAAAAATATAATAAAAGACTTGTAACCAGTACCATGTAATTGGCAACCCGTAAAATACTGACATAACAATTCCGATAATCAACATGTAAGCAAAAGCATTAAAATTCATCAATGTTCTCATCATTGGCATAATACTCATTGGAAATCGCATTCTAGCAATTTCCCATATTTTTGAGGAAATACTCCATGTTGAATCCATGAACGACGTATTGATGAAAAGCCATGTCGCTAAACCAATAATTAGCCATGGCATGTAAGGAACTCCTTCGACAGGACTTTTCGTCCCAAATCCAAAACCAAAAACCATCCAGTAGGTAGCAACCTGCATAAATGGATTCAGAAACAACCAAAAATTACCTAAAGCATGATTTTGGTAGCGGGCTTTTTTTTCATAACTGGCCAAACGCCACATAACTGGAAAATATTTAAATTGTTCTTGTAAAACTAACCAAATTTCTTTCATTAGAAGTCAACCCCACATCGCATATTGGTAAATAAAAAATAACGTGCCTACAATGCTAGCAGCAAACAAAATCCATGTCGGCATAGACATGGCATCACCAACACCAAGGTGTGAACTAATTTTGTGCTTTTCATCTTCAGACAAACTACTATCATTTGCCACTTTGTTCTCCAGCTGTTTCTCAGAAAAAGAAATTTGTTTTTGCTTTTGCTCTTCTTGATATGCTTTTTTCTCTGATTTACTCAATCCATTAAACCACTTATTCCAGTTTTGGTAGTCATCAGCGATTTCTTCTGTTGGTCCGAATGCCTTTAATTCGCCATAGTGAATCCACATCGCTTTATCCGTAAAGTCCCGTACCTGTGGTAGTGCGTGAGAAACAAAAAAGATTGTCTTTCCTTGTGCTTTAAATTCATTCATTTTTGCTAGAGCTTTTTGGGCAAATGTTTGGTCACCAACAGACAAAGCTTCATCAATAATTAATATGTCGGGATCTTGATGTACAGCAATTGAAAATCCCAGCTTTGATTTCATACCTGAGGAATAGTCTTTAACAGGTTGATCTATAAATTCGCCTAAATCAGAAAATTCAATAATCTCATTCATTTGATCATCAATCTCTTTATTTGTTTTGCCCATCATTAGTGATTTAAGTCGAATATTTTCACGGCCGGTCAACTGTGCTCTTAACCCAGCACCAACCGCCAGCATCGTTGTGTCCCCATTAATTGTCAATTCACCAGAAGCGGGTAATAATAATCCACTCAATATGTTCAAAAGTGTGGACTTACCTGAGCCGTTAACGCCTACAATACCAATAACGTCTCCTTCGTAAACCTCAAAACTAATACCTTTTAATGCCCAAAACTTTTGAGGCCCTTTACTCATAGGATTTAGTATTGCTCGAATTTTCTCTGACTTACTTTTACCTAAATCAAATGTTTTTGTGAGAAATTTCGCCGATACCTTTACTTTTTTTTCTTCCTTCATGAGAGTTAATAAGCTCCTTTAGACTTAAAGATTGCGATCACATTTTTCAAAACAATACCTATATCATACCAAAACCCAGCATTCTTAATATATTCTAACTCAATTTTACTACGTTCCGGATATTCAATAAGTGATCGTCCACTAGCCTGCCAAAGACCAAGTGCACCAGGACGGACAGACAAGAACAAATCAACGTCATCACCATATTCAACTAATTCTTCTGCAACAACTGGTCGCGGCCCAACCAAGCTCATATCTCCAATTAGGATATTCCAAAACTGAGGGATTTCATCTAAGGTTGATTTACGCAAAAAAGCGCCCAATTTCGTTATTCGTGGATCTTCAGCCGTAGGTAATTTATAGCCACTAGCAACATATTTTTCGTATAGCTTCTGATCTGATTTTAAAATTTTTTCCGCATTGGGTACCATAGAACGAAACTTGTAAATATTAAAGTGCCTACCATATTGGCCAACACGTTCTTGCGAAAAAAGTGCCGGTGACGATGGGCTGTTAAATTTGAGCAATACAAACACAATAAGAAAAACAGGTGACAAAATCGTTAAACCAGACAGCGCAAAAAGCACATCAATGATGCGCTTAGTAATAATGTACATTTTACTTTTTGGCTTAATAGTCAATATGCAACTCCTGTATGCAATTGATACGTTACGTTATAAAATACAACATAGTCTATTATACTTGATTTTAATCAAGATAACGATAAATATTAAAAAATGGCAAAGTCAGAATAGCCTCTTTTATTACTTAAGATTTGAAACGGTTAGTTTTAAATCTAACTATTCCTATAAGAATTACAAATCCAATCAGTGAAACTATGCTAACAATGATCATACCCTTAAACCACGAACTTGGTTTGTAACTTAAAACGAGTAGATTATTGCCATGTTTTGGATGAATAATTACTGCACCAATATCAGTTAATTTATACTCCCCTTCTAATAATTTTTCACCATTCAGCACTATATTAGTATGTTTGTACTTTACTACATTAAGAAGTAAAGGTTTTGTACTTTTACTTTCCCAAGAAATAAACAACTTACCTTTTTTGACCGATTTTGAAAACGTATTATTAGTGACTATTTGTTTTGAGTAGTCATCATAGAGTAAAGATGTTTTCCTATTGTTTTTACTATTTGATGGCAAATAATCTGGAGCTGGTTTCCAAACATTTTTCAACACTGTCCCTGTATCTCTGGATGCAAACATATTACGTAAATCATCACCATACGCTTTTTGTTTTACATTGTACCGGCTAGATAGTACATCGTTCGTTGACCATGCTGCTGATTTATTCTGCACTTGCCCTAGTAACGAAAAAGTACTTACTAAAAGACAAATCAACAGCAATAAACTCTTTATGTCCAAATTATCGATGGAATATTGACTCAACGACATCAGTGACATTCCCAAGCCTAGTAAAATTAATATAAGAGCAGGGCCTAAGAACCTATAAGGAAACTGTATAACACTAATTGCAGGAACCAAATTAAAAACTTTATTCCATGGTACTAGTTGCGTGGACAAACACAAGAAAATGATTCCTAAAATCGTGGAAAGTTTATTACTTATTGGCAACTTTTTATAGTGCATGAACAGTAATGAAATTTGAATCGCCAGAACGATAACAAATATAGATGTTAACTGACTGTTTTCAAGGGTAAAATTAACTACACCATTAGTCAAGGGTACTGCATTATGAAAAGGCGCTAGCACAACATTTGTTCCATATATTTCTAAAAAGGATCCCCAGATGTTGCAAGTTAACACTAGCGTAAATAAAATGGAAATAAGTAAATCCCTTAACATTTTTAATCGGTTGTTTGACTTAATGAAACCAACTGTAAAGAAGACAGCCAATATGCTAATTAGAAATAGAGCTGATAACACATGCGTTTGGATAATTAGTGTCACACCCATAGTCAATTCAAAAACACTTATTTGATTACTTAAATTCCGAATCATTCTGGTTCCTGCAGCAATACCTAAAGGCATAATAGCAGTTCCCCAAGCCATAAATTGTTGATTCAGAGTCCATGTACTTATACTATATGTTGTTATAAACAAAAGTGAAATTAATAAACTGTAATGACGAGAAACATTATTTTTTCTTAGCAAGTACATCATTGAAAAAGAAGCAATGACGTTCACAAACCAATCAGATAATAATTGATATTTAAACCACGACCCGGCTATTAACAGTAAAAAACCATTGAGATATGCAATATATGGTCCATATAATGCATTAACAATTCTACCTGATTGAGAAAAGCCATACATAGATACAAAATACTGAAAATTGCCATTTTTAATTTGCATCATGGCATCGTAAATTCTGTTCCAGTGAAATGAAGAATCACCACCTGCAATAATCGCGTGTTGATTGATTTGTGGCAACAAAACAAATGCAGAAAAAAAGCATATTATTAAAATTAACTTAGAATTGTTTTTTAATCTAGTCATTGTCAACTCTTTCACTCGAATAAACTATCAAATTGATGAAGTACTAACTCATTATGAGATTGGGAATCAAAATTTTTTAAGCGTGTATACTTTCCATCAGCCATAATTTTTAAAGACTCAAATAACTGATCCGGATTATTACCAATTGTTAATAATCCATAATCACCACCATTTAAAAGCTCAATATTTGCCATAATATTTGAGGCTACAATATTTTTCCCCAAGACCATTGCCTCCATCAAAGCAACAGACTGTCCTTCAGTATGACTAGGAAGTAGAAAAACATCAGCACTGGCAATCGCCGGAAACGGATTTTTTGCATAACCGTAAAACTTAATATAATTTTCTGCTTGATTGCTCAAGACCAAATCATATAGCACCGATGCATAGTTACCAACATCCTTACCAAAAATATGCAATTCTACATTTGGGTACTCACTATGCAACTTTACAAATGCTAGAATTAAATTATCTATATTTTTCTCCGGAGACAATCTCGAATTTGTTATAAATTTAGTTGCTTTTTTACAAGAAGCAACACTATGAATACTGAGTTCTCTTTTCCTCATATCCACATCACCAAACGTTGCTTTCGTGATTTCCGAACTATTTTGTTTGTCTACATGTTCCAGCAAATTTTCAATATTTAAGCTTTCATAGTCCACAGTTTCTTTTGAAAGTTGAACTATTTTTTCAGCATCAATAATGTTTGTCAAAACACCGCTTTTATTAATATATTTTTTTAATTTAATATCGTTAATTTTTCTTGTCGCATCAGAAACTGACAATGAAGTATCAAAGAGGTTCCAAAAATGTAAATATTTTTTGGTTTTTGGATTTTTTAAGCGACCATCAACTTTTTTATGAGATTCTAACCACATATCATTATGTAAAACATTGTATGTGTGTTTAGCTTCACTTGCAGCAATCCATTGGCCATTGTCCATAACATAGCTATCAAAATCAATTGCAATGTCAAACTTTTGGTTTGCTAATAGCCGACGTGCATTTAGTTCAGCCTGCTTTTGGGAGTATAAAAATCGGAACATCACAAGATTTTCAGCAAAAAATTTCCCAAGCAATTTAATCCATCCATATGAACTTTCACCACGAATAACAAACACTCGAACTTTGTCAGTTATTTTATTAAAATTATTGAAAAATGCATCATCATTACGATTATCTGCGGTCAACAAACTAACATCATACTTTGTATAATCAATATGATTCACTAAGTCGATTAGCGCCGCAGAAATACCATTGTTTTGCATCCCGCCAGTATAAATAAGAGCAGTTTTTTTCTCACCTTTATTGGCATTAACAATATTACCAGAATATTTTTTGTCTCGTCCATTTAAAATTAAATCAACGATTTTTTCAGTCACTTTTCCATCATCAAGCGCAACAAATCTCTTTTTAAAATTACTATAGTTCTCATTATATTGGTTAAAATCGCCTTTTTTAATGTAGTCTATCAAATCGGCAGATTTTGAAAAAAACGGACCCGGTAATGATTCCAAAGGAAAATAGTATCCCCTTTCTTTTCTATAAGATTCAGAATCTTCATTAAAGAAAACTATTGGCTTATCTGTGATCAAAAAGTCAAAAAATATTGATGAAAAATCAGTTACTAATAGATCTGCTTCTGCCAATAATTCATTTGGATCAATACCATCGTTTACAACAAACTTTTTAACGGATTCAATTTTTTTTATACGGTTATAGACGAATGGATGAACTTTCATCAAAATATTGTATTGGTCACCCAAATCTTTATTTAACTGGCGGTACATTTTGGTGTATGCATCAGCAACTATACTAGGTTTAGTAAACATCTCCGATGGGCTCCAAGTAGGTGCATAAACCAAAGTCAATTTATCTTTACTAAAAGTGTATTCCTTTTCCAAAAAGTCCTTCAGATGAGCAGTGGTTTGACTACTAAAAACGTCATTGCGTGGGTAACCAATCTCCAATATTTTCCCATTGTACTTATCTTCAAGTCGATAATCCTTTAGAAATATTTCAGTAGTATGCTTGTTAGGTGAAACTATATAATCTGTCATCAAAAAGTTTCTCAAAACATTCCATGAGTCAAATTCACCATCAGGCATAGCATATCCCATCGTTTTAAGTGGTGTCCCATGCCAAGTATTCAGATAAATTTGATCAGATTTTTTCACAAAAAAGCTTTGAAAAGTGGAATCAGTAATTAAAAATTTAGAAAATAAAATGGCTTCAACATACTCAGGTGTATTTCGTTCAATTAAATGAATCTTTGAATTGTGTTCGTAATCAATTTTGCTGATTTGTAACCCTAATGTTACTTCCTCCAAATACCTATTTTGATAAACAATGTAGTGATTGAAATCCGGAAACTTGGCTAAGAGAAATTTCATGATTTGCAGTGGCGAATCCGAAAAATTTTGTCCGTCTCGGGTTTCATAAAAAAAAGAATCGTTTCTGACCTTTATTTTAGAGTACTTTGTGGCATACATTCGTGATATTAATTTAAAGTTATTTGTTTCGCGAACAATCTTGCCCATACCTTTATTAATTTGTTTAAACGTTGTATAAAGTATTTTATTCATAAATCCATTTCCGATTCTATTCGTATTTTTTGAATGCTGATAACTATTAACGGTAGCATCAAAAATATTGGTATATAGTATCTATTCAACCCATTAACTGGTGACATAATCAAAGTCCCTAGTGTTAAAATTGATGGTAATACAATCATAAATTCTTTTTTAAATGTCTTTAGATGCCAGAATGCGTTAATAAAAATATATATAATCACCCATGACCACATCCCTATATTATGGTATATATTGAAAATTGGCCAATGTAGGATACCAATAAACTTGTGATTCAACAAATTTTTTTTATTTGTAATATTCAGTGACATATATTGTTTCACACCAAAATATTTTGAAAAGTTATTATTAGTAACGTAATTGCTAAACAAGACCTCGCCCTGTCCACTGTTCCTACTCAAAATATTGATATAGCCAAATGTATTTGCATATGTTGCTTCAAAATAACTTAAAGGATATTTAATACCTATTTTTAACCAGACAGGTAAATAATTTTTGAAATTTTTTGTGAATAATTTATTCCGTCCAGCCCAGTTATAGGAGCCTTTTATTGGATCTGAAACCTGAGGATTATAGTTTTGAATTTTAGTAATATCCATAACGCCATTAACTGCACTTAGATCAGCCTTACTTAAAGTGACGTTATTATATTTTATTGTCCGAGCTGTTTGTTGTAGTGGCACACTCAGCATTTCAACTGTTTTTGCGGGAACCACAGAACTAGAGGACAGTATATGATTATATGAAAATATGAATACCGTTAATGCAAGTAGAACACCGAAAACTTTTAGATTATAGACCTTTTTTAGAGAAAAAATATTCAAAGCGATCAGCGATAAAATCATCACATAAAACATATTTGGTCTGATTAAAGAGACTAATATTGAAAGAATAGCAAAGATAATCCATTCATGATTCTGAATCTTTTTCCTACTAATAATAATTTTTGAAAAATAATAGAACCAAAAAATTAGTGGTACAATCAGCAAGTTGTCTTTAACTATCGTGGCATTTAAGTTTACCCACATAGGTGACACTAGCATCATAATTGTAAAAATTAATTTTAGAAAGTAATTAATGTGACTTTTGCATAATTTAAAACTTAAAAATGCAAATCCAGTGGCATTTACAGCAGTCTGAATCAAGCTCATAATCAAAATACTGAGTGAAAAATCCCCTGTTAATCTCAATCCGCTTTTGAAAACTAGTCCCAAAACCATTGTATCAAATACAGGATGATGATTGTTCAAAGGTATATTTAGATCAATCAATTTTGTATAACTAGAAAACTGCATTAATTCGTCTGCAGCATCGTTACTCACATTGATAGGCTGCTGGAACAACACCAGTACACAACCCATTACCAAAAAAAGTAAATAGATATGCCAATACTTCAAATTAGAAAATAGATTCCATTGTTTCTGTGCGTGACCCACATCTAATTTATTTCCTGATTTATTCTGGTAAAACAAATATTTTGCTAACTCAAATATAGGATAAGAAAATAAAAATCCTATGATAAATTGAAAAATAAAAGCGATCTGATTTTCTTGGTAAAATTTTAAGGAATAATCTAACGCAAAAGACTTATTAAGCGTCTGAAAAAAAGCAAAGACGATTGCCCATCCAATTACACCATAATCCATGGTGAATTTAACATTATGCTTTGTTTTCAAAAAAACAACCACGACAAAGAAAAAAAGCGAACTAGATACTGCTGACAAATTCATTTGACCATTTAATGGTGTAAATACAATCAATGATACACAAAGATATATAAAATATTTTAATAATGTATACAAATTATTTTTTTTTTCATTGTACTAATCTTTCCGAATGTTTTTCCCAGGAATACCAACAATAACGGCATTATCTGGAAAACTTTTTGTAACAACTGCATTGGATCCTATCTTTGAGTGATGACCAATATGTATTGGCCCAATCAAAGCTGAACCAGATCCGAAACTAGCACCATATTCAATCCTTGGGCTGTCTTGCGAACCCTTTCCTAAATTACCAATTGTTACGTTATGTCTTAGTACACTATTCCCACCGATGTACGAATGAGAATTAATAATGACATTATACGGATGAAAGAATTTCGTACCCTGACCAATGTATGCACTGGCAGGAACATGCGAATTCAACTTACCCTCAACTACTTTTATATTGAGGTGAAGATATATTTTCCGCCAAATTTTTTTTCTAAAAGAGTTTTTCTTAGAATAATATAAGTTAATTCTGCCTAATCTATAGATAAATACCAATCTTTTAGACCAGTACTCAGGCTGAATGCGCACATCTTTCCAGACATAATCAGAAAAAGTCACGCGTCCATCTAATCCCAAAAGAATAGAGATAATCTTATTTTTAAAGTTTTGAGTTAATATTTTCATTTTCATGTACTCGTTGAAGTTCAAATTCAAAATTCCGACGCTCCTGAGATTGAATAGCATCGAGAATCAGCCCACTAAACAGCGAAGTAACGCCTGCCATAGCGACGAAAGCAGCAACAATTAAAGTAGGAAAGTTATCAACTTTTCCCGTATGCCAAAAGGGCACAAACACTCTTAACCAAAAAGCAAACACACTTACGGTGAACAATGCAATGGACATGCCACCAAAAAAAGCTAAAGGATGATATATGCGAAATAGTTTTGCTAATGTCTTCAAAACGCGATATCCATCAGAATATGTATTTAATTTTGATTCACTACCTGAGGGTCGATCACGATACTCAATCACTTGATTTTCAACAGACATCTTTTTTTTCAGTTGCATGTATTGACATTTCAGTTTCAATCTCAAAACCACGAGAAAGCACAGGAAAGGTCTTTACGAAACGATAACTAAATGCTCGATAGCCTGTTAAAATATCTTTTATCTGTGTGTGAAATAATAAGTTAATCGTTCCTCTCACAATTGTGTTTCCAATGTTATGAAACGGTCTAGTGTTTTCCTCAAAATAAGTTGACGATAGACGATCGCCTACCACCATATCTGCGTTATGTTTTATAACACGTTCATACATTTCAGGAATAGCTTCTACAGGATAAGTATCATCGGCATCAATCATAATATAAACGCGTGAATCTATCTCCCTGAACATTCTGCGAATAACAGCGCCCTTTCCTTGAGTATACTCATGTCTAACAACTGCTCCTGCTTCCTTAGCAATTGTAGCTGTGTCGTCTGATGAATTATTATCGTAAACATATATTTTAGTACCATCAATCTTTTCAGTAGCTGATTGCACATTTCTTATTACTTTTTTAATAGTCTGGCTTTCGTTGAAGGCAGGAATCAATACTGCTAGCTTGTCCATTCTTAATATTCCTTTGTATTGTTGGCAAATTTTATTCGTACATTTTACATTATATCACAACGGAACCTTTGTCATTCTAACGGAAATAGGGGTACAAATAATTTGAATTATAGTAATAATTAAAATGTTCAAATTGATGAACATTTTATGTGTGGTGTAGGAATGCTGGTAATATCCAAAAACGTCAAATTAATGAATTATTTTTTAGTATTAATAATGATAAAGATCGTGGTCTCTATCACACTATTTATTGATAAAGTAATACTTATCTCTTCCATCAACATTTTTTCACACCACCAAACGCTGCCCAATTTCATCAATTAAACTATGACAGATAGCTACTCTAATACACCATTCTTGTCAATCCAAAAAATTGTAGTATTAACTCGAATTTGTAACCAAGAAATTTTTTTATTATCGTTTGTGGTGACGGTTGCTGCACCTATTACTGTAACCTTTTGTTTATGCTCTTATACTAAAAAAATGGACTATTTTTATTCAGTCCGTAAAATGAAAGTATAGGAGTATTTTTACGTCAATTCGTTATTCACAAGATTTCAAAGATTCATTGGTTAAACTTCACCAAGAAGGCCGTTCACTTAAATCATTAG
>NZ_BMBS01000037.1 GCF_014634805.1 Leuconostoc falkenbergense | reverse complement strand
AATATTTAGACATAGAAAAACCCAATAACTTTCTGGACATTTTTTTATTTTGTCCAAGTTATTGGGTTCACTTCAAAACGTTAAATATACGTCTGGATTGCTTTTTACATAATCGTTCTAACAAAATTTAGGACTGCATCATTAAATTGATCTGGTGCCTCAATGTGAGGAATATGTCCCGCTTTATCAATAGTGATACCTTGACCATTTTTTGACATGGCGACAACTGTTTCAACATGTACCGACGGCCAAAGTGGCGAGTCTTGACCAGCAATGAATAAGTGCTTCACCTGCTCACGACGTAACACATCACGCCAATCTTGAATTAAGCTGTCTAATAGTAGTGGTTCATTGTACTGAAAGTCAAATGGTTGATAGTTATCAGCCAACGCATGTTTGACTGTTTCTGACAGTTTCAATCGCGTTAATTTTGTATGTGGTAGTTTTGTCGCTGCTGTCCAAATCATCGTCAAATCAGCGTTAAAAATGCCATACGGCCAGCTATCATCTCGCAATATCTTTGGAAGCTGATCTTCAGTAATGATAGCTCTGACGTTGGCATCCCCATATAAGGATAAGTAAGCCCAAATGGTGCTGGCGCCCATTGAATGTCCCATCAATATTGGCTTCTCCAGCCTCAATTGTGCCATTAATTCAGCTAAATCTTGCCCGTGCCGTGCCATTCGCATACCGTAGTCAACCGTATCGCTTTTCCCATGGTTACGACGATCATAAGTGATTACCTGTAAGCCAGCGTTTACAAGTGGTTCAACCTGCATCACCCATGTTGCTTGATTCCCTGAATACCCTTCAACCAAAATAATGGGCTGACCTGTACCAAATATTTGATAATCGAGTCTCACACCATCATTTGTCATCATTGTTGACAAAATCTGTTCCTCCAATCAAAACAAAGTCGCTACAAAAAGCAACTTTGTTTATGTCAAGCTTATTATATATGAATTGGTAAGCCATCCGCAACTTCAGCGGCATCCATGATGGCTTCACCCAAAGTTGGATGTGGATGAATCGTTAGGGAAATGTCTGTCGTCGTTAGACCATTTTCAATAGCTAATGACAATTCAGAAATCAAATCCGAGGCACCCGGACCAACAATTTGTGCACCCAATAGCGCTTTAGTTGTCTTATCGCTTATCAAACGAATAAAGCCAACTGCTTCATCAATTGAAATGGCACGACCGTTAGCAGCAAATGGAAACTTCGAAATTGTAGCCGTTAACTGCTTTTCAGTCACTGACTCCGGTGTCTCGCCTGTTGTTGCTAATTCATAATTTGTATAGGCAACTGCTGGTAAGGAATAATGCAAGTCACGAGCATGCGCATCCCCAGAAATTGCAGCTGCAGCAATTTTAGCTTGAAAACTTGCCTTATGTGCCAATTGTGGTCCCGCTGTCACATCACCAATGGCGTAGATATGAGGCACAGTTGTCTGTATGTTATCAGCAATTTCAATCAAGCCACGATCGCTTAATTTGACATCAGTATTGTTGAGACCAAGCGTATTGGTATTAGCGCGCCGGCCAACAGCAATTAACAAATAATCACCAGAAACTGTTTGTTCTTGCCCATCTACTTCATAAGTCAATGTCACATCGTTTTCAGTTTGGACAGCGCTTTTTGCCATGGCTGAGGTAACAATCACCCCACCACGTTTCGTGAAATCATCTATGACTGGTTTAGCCAGCTCTGCGTCAAATCCATTTAGCGTGTGATCCAAGCCTTCAATAATTGTGACCTGAGAGCCTAGGTTAGCATAAGCACCACCAAGTTCAGAACCAATCACGCCACCACCAACAATAATTAGCTTATTAGGTATTTCAGGTAAACTCAAGGCACCAGTAGAATCAACGATTCGCTTTCCAAATGGAAAAGCCGGAATCTCGATTGGGCTAGAGCCAGTCGCAATAATAGCATTGTTAAATTGCAGCAATTCGTGGCCATCTTCTTGAACAACATTTAATGTTTCATTGTCATTAAATGATGCTTCACCCTGAATAATATCAACATGATGCTTTTTGAGCAACATTTTAACACCACCGGTCAGCGTGTTGACCACAGTATTCTGCTTCCAATCTTGTGTCTTTGACCAATCGATTTTTGCATCAGTTTGTGTCAAACCAAAAGGATTTTCTGATATAGCATCACGATAATGATGTCCCACATTAATTAAGGCTTTTGACGGAATGCAACCGACATTTAAACAAACACCACCAATTTGATCACGTTCGATAATCGTCACATTTTGACCCAATTCAGCAGCGCGAATAGCTGCTACATAGCCACCAGGACCTGATCCGATAACAACTGTATCTACTTCACGTGCTTGTGCACCAACAACCATGATTACACCTCCATCAACATATAGGCTGGGTCAGCCAACAGTTGCTTCAAATAATTAATAGCTGACTGTCCTAACATGCCATCAATCAAACGATGATCATAACTCAATGACAATTTCATATTTTGACCGACCGCCAATTCACCATCTGAACCAACAATGGGTTCTTTCAGAATTGATCCCAAGCCAAGAATTGCGACTTCTTTACCATTAATAATTGGTGTGAACCAAGTACCACGTGCCGAACCAAGGTTAGAAATTGTAACCGTACCGCCTTGCATTTGCGCTGGCTTAATTGTTCCTTCACGAACAGCGGTTGCTAACTCAGCAATTTCTTTAGCTATTGTCACAATTGACTTTTGGTCAGCCCGTTTAATGACTGGCACATAAAGACCACTTGGCGCATTAACAGCAATGCCCATATTGACATCGTCATGATAGACAACTTCTTGAGTATCCATGTCTAGACTTGCGTTGATTTCAGGGAACTTTTTAGCCGTTGCAGCTAAAGCTTTCACCGCATAAGCCAAATAAGTCAAATGAATGTCTTGATCGGCCAATTGCGTCTTAAATGTTTGACGATGAGCGACCAATTTGCTAACTTCAACCGAATCAAAATTAGTAACCGTTGGAATAGTTGCATTCTGTGTTGCCATTGCTTTAGCAATTGCCTTGCGAACGCCTGACATTGGTTGGCGACCTTCGCGTACAGGTTCAGCCACTTCAACATCTTTGGTCACTGCCGCTGTGGCAGTTGTTTCATTAGATGCCTCACTTGAAATTGCAGCTACTGGTGTATCCGTTGCTTGGTATGCCGTGACATCAGCTAATGTCACATGTCCATGACGACCCGTCGCCGGAACTTTAGTCAAATCAATCCCTTTTTCAAAGGCTAAATGGCGCACTGATGGCATAGCCAAAACATGTCCATTAACAACTTGTGGTAATTCAGTCGCTGTCGGTGTTTGCGGTGTGACTGAAGTGGTTGTATCAACTGATGTGTCTTCAACTGTATCGTTGGCTGTTGGTTCAGCGCTCTCATCACCACTGTTGCCACTACCGTCACCATCAAATTCAATCAATGAATCGCCAACAGAAACAGTTGTGCCTGCGTCAACAAACAGCTTGGTGACAGTACCTGCGTACGGCGATAAAATTTCTTGAATCAGCTTATCATTTTGAACTTCCGCGACTGGGTCATCCATAGCCACAGTATCACCAACTTTAACTAACCACGACGTGATGTCACCCTCAGCCATGCCTTCGCCAATATCTGGCATTTTAAAAATCTCAGTCATAATTAACAACCTCCATCACTTTTGCAACAACATCATCAGGTTTAATCATCCAATCATTTTCTGCCTGCCCAAATGGATAAACTGAATCAGGTGCTGCAACACGACCGATTGGTGCTTTTAGGCTTAAAATAAAGCGCTCGGAAATCTCACCCATTACATTGGCACCAATGCCAGCCATCCGTTGTGCTTCTTGCACAATAACAACACGTCCAGTTTTTGTCACCGTATCACCAATTGATTTGATATCCAATGGTGAAACAGTGCGCAAATCTAACACTTCTGCGGACACACCGTTTTTGGCTAAGGCGTCCGCTGCCTTTAGTGCTACTGGTACACCGCCACCATACGAAATAATAGAGACATCTTCGCCTTCACGCGCCACAGCTGCTGTGTCAAGCGGTGTTGTGTAATAGCCTTCGGGTACTTCCCCTTTTAATGAACGGTACAAATGCAAATTTTCCAAGAAAACGACAGGGTCGTTAGATTCAATTGAACTCATCAATAATCCCTTGGCATCAGCTGGATTAGCTGGCATTACAACACGAATGCCTGGAATTTGTGCCACCATACCTTCTAAATTATCTGCGTGCATTTCTGGTGTTTTGGTACCGCCGCCATAAGGTGACCTCACGACAATTGGCATTTGGCGCGTGCCGTTGAAGCGGAAGCGGTTACGAGCCATTTGACCAGCAATGGAATCCATCACTTCAAAAACAAATCCGAAAAACTGAATTTCCATAATCGGGCGGTAATTTTGCGTAGTCAAGCCAATCGCTAAACCACCAATACCGGATTCAGCTAACGGCGTATTGAAAACGCGCTCTTCGCCATACTTAGCCTGCAAACCATCAGTAGCACGGAAAACACCACCATTTTCACCAACGTCTTCACCAAAAATAACAACATCGTTATCTTTCTTTAGCGCTAAATCCATTGCCTCACGAATTGCGTCAATATAACTTTTAACAGCCATGTCACTTTCCCTCACTTTCAAACTTGCTGATTTGTTCGGTCATTGCCTGTCCGGGAACTTCCAATGTATGCTTAATGAAATTAGAAATCTTTTGCTTGTCTACTTTGTCGGCGATCTTAATTTGCTCATCAATTAGCGCATTAACTTCGTCAATGTATGAACTTTCCTGCTCTTCAGACCAAATACCTTTTTCAGTCATAAACTTGCGCATACGAATCAGTGGCTCTTTTTGCCACCAAGCATCAATATCTGCTTGTGTCCGATATCGGAGTGGATCATCACCCGCTGTTGAATGTGGTTCTAGACGATCTGTTAGCGTCTCGATAAAGACAGGCCCTTTACCACTCGTTGCCCATGCACGGGCTTCTTTGGCTGCTAAGTAAACAGCAATCGGATCGTTACCATCAACGACAATACTTGGCAAACCGGCTGCCCATCCTTTTGCTGCCAAATGCGTGGCTGCTGTTTGCAATGAACGGGGCGTTGAAATCGCATAACCATTATTTTGTGCAAAGAAGACGGCATTCGCCTTGTACGCACCCGCAAAATTCATGCCTTCGTAAAAGTCACCTTGCGACGTACCACCATCACCAGTATAAGCATAGGCAACGGCATCTTTATTTCTTTTCTTCAGTCCCAAAGCAATACCGGCTGCTTCAACATACTGCGCACCAATAATAATTTGTGGTATCCATGCATTAACAGGTTTACCGTCTTCTGTGGTAAATTCGTTTCCTAAGGCATGTCCACGGGACCACAAAATTGCTTTCCAAATTGGCCAACCCTTAACCACAATTTCTGGAATGTCTCGATAGCCGGGCATCAACCAATCATCATCATTAAAAGCATAGGACGATGCCATCTGTGAAGCTTCTTGACCAGCAGTTGGCGCAAAGAATCCGAATCGACCCTGTTTAGCTAATTTAGTTGAACGGATATCTAATTGCCGACTGAGCAACATTCTTTTGATAATGTTGACAAGATCTTCATCTGATAAATCAGCACGCTTCAGTGCTTCTTCATCAACAATTTGACCATCATTATTTAATACAGACAGCATCGGAAATGATGTGTCTTGTGCTTCTAATTGTGCTTGAAAATCCAGTATCTGCTGGTTTGTTGCTGTTAGATTACTCATGAATTTTTACCTCATCTTTCTGGAAAAAAGTTGCCAATAGTTCATTATTTGTAATGCTACCAAAGTATTGTCCGTCACGTTTTTGGTCAAGTATTGTCGAAACAGCTTCAGGTGTAAATGGTATTCCAACTAATGCTGGCTTGATTTCGCGCCAGTCGCGAACACCTAAGAAATCGCCAGTGAAGTTAATGTCTGTGATCCGACCATCATTAACATTGACCTGAACATCAATCGCACCTCCATCAAATTTTGCATGATTATCATACATAAATTCTGGACTCTTGCCGTAATTCCATGACCATTGTGAGAATTTTTGATCCCGAGCTTGCAAAATAGCCTTTTTTTGCGTGTCGCTTAATTGATACTCACCATCACGACCCTCATCACTCAAATAATATTGTAATTTGGCAATGAAGTCATCAATTGTCAACGATTCAGGTGCAAAATCTTTGATGTTACCAACACGAGCACGTACCGACTTAGCTGCCTTAGAAATAAATTTTTCATCCGCAACATTTAGTGCCCTCACCATCGCTTCAACATCAGTATTCCAAAGTAAAGTCCCGTGGTGCATCAGGTAACCACCCGCATAACGTTGCGCATTCCCAGATACCTTCTTACCGTTAATTTCCAAATCATTTCGGCCGGAAATTTCTACCGGAATACCAACTGACTCTAAGGCATCAGCCATCGGTTTAACAAATTGGTGAAAATTGACATTTGCACTATTTGCAACCGGTACAAAAAACGTAAAGCAAATATTACCTAAATCATGATAAACCGCGCCACCACCTGATACGCGACGGACAACTTGAACATCATGGCTATCAACGTAATCTTGATTAACCTCCGCAAACGTGTTCTGATTCTCGCCGACAATGATGGCCCGCTTATTCTGCCACAGAGCAAAAACTGGCTCACTTGGGTGCAAGTTTTTCAGTAACCAAGCATCCATGGCAATATTTGTATAGGCATCATTACCAAAATAATTGATGAATTGCATAACTTTTCTCCTTTTGTAACCGCTTACATATTACACTTATATTATACGCCTGTTTTCAGAAAATGACGGCATTTTTTGACAAAAAAAAATCCTATTGGATTTTATAGTTGCATCTTAAATTGTTTAACGACGGCATAATCACCAATATAAGGCACATCTTCACCGTTAATTTTCTGATAAGGATCTTCGCCTTTTCCCGCCACAATCACAATGTCATGCTGTCCAGCATTCGAAATGGCCTTGTGAATTGCCTTAATCCGATCCATTTCAAAATGAACGACTAATAATTGATTATCAATGTGTTCAGCAATTTGGTGAGCAATGTCAAGCGGATTTTCAAATTGTGGGTCATCAGCCGTTAAATAAACAACGTCAGCCAATTCACTCACTACACGACCAAAATCAGCACGTCGTGACACCCCTTTATTGCCTGGCGAACCCACTACCACGATGACACGACCTTCGGGTGATTGCGACTGAGCAAAGTGTAACAAGGCCCTCATGGACGCGTAATTATGAGCGTAATCCACAAACGCAATGCCGTGATTTGGAATCGGTAAGCTCAACATGCGACCGGGAATGAACACTTCGTCCAAACCTTTTACCATTGCCTCGTGCTTAACGCCAGCAAAGGCAACCATCATCATCGCAGCTAAAGCATTTGATTCATTAAAGTCACCAGGTAAATTAAGACGATATTGCCCAATCATTTCTGGAAAATCGCTTTTTGTTACAGTAAATCGGCTCTCATGAATGGCACTTTCTTGTGTTGTTATCATGCAACGGTTGTACAAATACACTTTATCATGCTCGGCTTTAGCATGTGCATAAATTGTATCAAAATGGTCTGTCTCCGCATTGATAATCACCTCATCAGAGTGATCAAATAACATCATCTTATGCGCTAAATAATCTTCAAAAGTCGGATGTTCGTTTGGCCCAATATGATCTGGTGAAATATTTAAAAACGCACCAACATTGTACCGCAACGCGTAAACACGATTTTTAAGATAGGCTTGTGAGCTGACTTCCATAACCAAATGTGTCATGCCATTATCGACCGCTCGGCGCATATCTTTAAATAATTCATAAGACTCAGGTGTCGTTAAATCAGACTTTTTCTTATCTTGAGGTTCTGGACCCGTAATACGATCAACGGTGGAAAAAAGTGCCGTATGATTGTTTGTTGCTTCTTTAAGCATTGTATATGCAAAATAAGCCGCGGTAGTCTTCCCCTTTGTACCAGTGACAGCAGCAATCCAAAGGGATTTTTGAGGATAGTCAAAAAAAGCCATTGACAATAATGATAATGCTTTTTGGACGTTTGTGACCTGCCATTGTGGCAAATTTATTGCTAGGGGTTGCTCAACAATCAATCCGGTGATACCTTGGGCATCGGCTAAATACTCTGACTTAAAGGCACCTTTCACGACAAATAATGTATTATTACGTACTTGACGTGTATCATAATGCAAAAAGTCAAATGTCGCGTTGACATCAGCTGATTTGATTAACAAATGATGTTCATTTAAAATATCTTCAATTTGTTGCGATGTTAATTTTATTTGTCTCAATTATTTTTACCTTTTTTCATATTGGCAAACGCTATAATACTGATTACAATTATACCATCTTCGCGCAGAATCCTAGGGCAATCTAAACGCTATATCGCTAAAAATTAACCTTAAAAAGTCATTTTTAACTGAAAATTAAAAATTCAAACACAAGAATACCTCACATTGTTTCAAGGTTTGCGTTTGAATATATTGTCGTTAATCAGTTTCACTGGCAAGCTTACGAGCAGTCGCCGCTGCCATATCTGCGCTTGCAGCAGCATTATCTCGGTAAATATGTTTGTCATTAGCAACAGCATCATAAACTTTAGCTAATTCACGTGCCAAAACAGTCCGTACTTCATCAGTCGAATGCGTTTCCATCAGCATTTGACGTAAAGCAGAAGCATGTGCGAATCCACGCAAGTATATTTTAAAATAACGTTTCAACGCCTCAAAATGTTTTGGGGTGACTGTCGCATTGACCTCATCGAATAAATCTAACTGCAAGTTTAACAAATCAATTGATTCTGTCAAAGTGTGTTGGCGTGGACTTTTTTCAAACGCGTAAGGATTCTCAAAAATGCCCCGTCCAATCATAATACCATCTAATCCTGGATGAGCCTTTGCTAAGTCCAATCCTTGTTGACGCGTTTTGATGTCGCCATTAATTTGGATTAAGGTGTGTGGCGCAATATCATCACGCATCGCCAAAATCTCATCGATGAATTCAAAATGAGCCGGTACTTTTGACATTTCCTGTCGCGTTCGCAAATGCACTGTTAGCACAGCCACATTTTGCCGCAAAATGATGGGTAACCATTCCCTAAATTCTTCAGTCTTGTAGAAGCCTAGCCGTGTTTTAACCGAAACAGGTAGACCAGATTGCTTGGCCGCAGCCACAATCTGTCGTGCCAAATCTTCATGACGAATCAAATCCGAACCCGCGCCGTTTTTAATGACCGTTGCATCAGGGCAACCCATATTGATATCAACTGCTCGGTAACCCATTGAGGGTAAAAGTTTAGCAGCGCCAGCGATATCGTCTGGACGTCCGCCCCAAATTTGTGCAATCGGTTGCTGTTCATTTTCCGCTACCGCTAGACGACCTTGCACTGAAAATTTGGCCTTTGGGTGAATCATGGAACTGGCATTTGTGAATTCAGTATAATAGACGTCAGGAGCGCCTGCCTGAGCAACCACTCGGCGGAAAATAGTATCAGTAACTGCTTCCATAGGTGCCATACTAAAAAAAGGTTGCTTTTGATCGTGACCCATTTGTGCATTTGCCACGACTTCATCCCAAAATGGCAATGTTGTTATTGAATTTGACATATTGTGTTGCCTCATTATTTTATATTATCTACAAAAAAACATCTCTCCCATTTTACCACGGGCTAGATGTTTTCACAAAAGATTCACAAGTGCCTGCAAAGCACGTGAACGATCGTGATAATCAATTACTTCATTAATTGACATTTCTGACAAAGTCAATCCATTTTCAGCTTCAACGATATTGTCTAAGCCATCAATGTAATCACCTCGTCGACTATTTTCTGCAATTCGAACGCCACCTTTGCCTTGTGCCGTTAACAAACGATTGTCTGGCGTTGCTAAGCCCATCACAGCCAATAAATAACCTGATCGATCTATTGACGGTTGACGTAATAAGTCAAGAATATATTGTTGCTCTGCTTCAGTTCCTAAGATACCCTCTGCTTTGAACTCTCGCGCTGTCACAACACCAAAGCGATCCGGAAAAGCTGACAAATATAAGCCAGTATCATCTGATAAAACGTATTCATCAGGTAAATACTGATGGACAAATTGTGCCTTAACACGAGCATTTTCAATTTGAGAAGTCGTGGTTTCCGCTGGGAAAACTAATGTTTCGCCTAGAACATTTCGATAATTTTCTACTTGATGTCCCATCGCCTGCGCTAAAACGGCCACTTCTTCCGTTTTAGCAGTATTATTTGAAGCTAGAACAAATCGCATTAAATGCCTCCTTCTCTATGAATAGCGCTTAAAGTATAAAAAGAACCAGTTACCACAATCAATGCTTTTGAAGACTCACGGACCCTCATAGCCAGTGAAATTGCTGCCGAAGCATCGTTGGCAATCTCTACCTCAATATTTGGATAATCTGACAAAATATCGGCTGCCAGTTCATCTGCTGATAAAGCGCGTGTTTTATTATTAGGCGTAACCGTAATGACCCGTTGCACAAAAGGTACGATTTCATCCAACATTTCATGATAGTCTTTATCTTTTAACACACCCAAAATCAATGTTGGCTTGATTTTCAAGTGCCAAGCATTCAGCGCCGATACCAGCCCTCTAATACCATCAACATTGTGAGCTGCGTCAAACAAAATGTTGGTATCTTCATGATAATTCATGCGACCTAAGATTCTGACATTCGCCAATCCTTGTTTTGTTTTTGCGCGGTCAAAGACCATCCCTTTTTCAATTAACGCTGCTTTTATTTGTAAAACAATACTAAAATTGTGAACCTGAAAGGCACCAGACATACTTAGAAAATAGCCGCTTTCACCATTAATACTCAAATCTAATCCAGCTGGTGTTGTATTTAAGATTATAATTTCATCACGCTTGTGCTCGAACCATCGGGCGCCAACAGCATCTGTTCGCGCTTTCAATACTTTCGTAGCGTCAATATCTTGACCAGCATAATTAATGACCCATGTCCCTGATTTAATCAGCGCTGATTTATTCTCGGCTATTTCTTTAATGTTGTGACCCAATAGATTTTGATGATCAATGCTAATTTTGGTGAAAACCGTCAACATTGGTGCCTCAATCGCATTTGTAGCGTCTCGCAAGCCACCTAAACCAGCTTCAAATATGACAATGTCAACGCCATTGTCCACAAAAGCCAATAGTGAAATAATCGTCAAATATTCAAAATACGATAAATAATCAATTGCATGTCCGTGGGCGGCAAATGTTGCAACAACCTGATCATAGTAAGTCAGAAAATCATGTTTCGTAATCATTTCGCCATTAATACGAATCTGTTCACGATCATCCATGATGAAAGGACTAGAAAAATGACCATAAGTATAGCCATTAGCTTTCAAAACAGCACCTAACATGGCACCTGTTGACCCTTTACCGTTCGTACCAGCAATCTGAATGATTTTGAGTTTAGTGTCAGGATGGTCTAACCAACTGAGAACCTCGCGTAAAATAGGCACACGTGTATCGTCAATCACGCGCCATGTTTTGTCAAAACTTTTAATCACCCTTTTATAACGGGCTAAAATTTTGGTTTCACGTTTTTCTAATTGTTTATCCACTTGACTTCTCCGAAAAATAACTTAAATATATCTTAACATATATCACGTCTGTGTTAAATTGATTTGAACGAATACACCATCAAAAAAGCACCGAATGTGGTGCTTCAATAAGTCATAACATGTTTCAAGATAGAGGGTGTTCATATTATGCCTATCTTTTAATGACTTTTTCTAAAGGTATGCCATCTAACACATTCTCAAATTCAACATCCAACAATCTAGCAAAAGTTGGTGCTTCATCAACCAAACGCGCATCATCAATCGTAATATGTTCAATATCTGGGCCCGCCAATACTAGTGTTGTTTGATAATCAGGCTTATCAGGTCGAAAACCATGAACCGCTTTATAACGATCACTCGTGCCTAAATCAGCATCGTTTGTCGCTTCAACAACCGCTGGCCGGTTCACCTCATCAGTAAAGAAATAACCATTTTGTGCTTCAACAATGAAAGCAGCATCCGGATTGATATGCCATTTTATCAAATCGCTTGTCTGATAAATTGCTTCAACACCCTGAACTTGGTTAACAATTGACCGCACTTTACCTTGTAAACTATCATCTTTGATATAAACATATGTCGACCCGTCAGTGGTCTTAGCTAACACGCGCCAATCACCATCAATTAAGCCTTTTTCTGTAACAGCTAACCATCCTTGTTCAGCAAACAACTGATTAAGGTGAATCATATGATCAACGTTAATTTGGAAGTGATCACCAAGGACAACAAAATTTGTGTCTTCAAAATTACCAGCAACTTTTGTGGCTGCAATCAATTCGCCAAGATGCGCATCAAGGCGTTTTAAAGCTGCGTATGCTTCTGATGAACGCACGCCAAACTGATGCCGATGTGCGTCCATATCAACCAAATGAACGGCCAACAAATCTGGCTTTTTATTTTTTATCGTGTCAACCGCGGCAGCAGTAATAAAATTATCCAAATTGGGTTGCTTAATTCCGTTCCGTAACTTACCAAAACGTCGGTTCATATCAAACATAAAGTATGGCGTACTGGCATTAAACGAAACCAAAACTTGGTTCGTCCAAATGCGATTTGGGAAAATCTCAGCGATATTCCAAGTAATCGGTGCTTTTGCCGAAACCGGCCACAAAAATGCCGCCGTCTTCAGTCCTTTTTGGTGTGCTAAATCAAACAAAGTAGGTACCTGAATATCTTTAGCATACCAATACCAATCCGGTGAATCACCACGTTCTGGTTGTATTTTAGTGTTATTAACAATACCATGCTTTGCTGGATAAACACCTGTCATAATTGACGTATGCGATGGATAGGTCAAAGTCGGATAAATACCTTCCACTTTTTTGACATGAGCCCCACGCTGTATTAATTGCGCCAAATTGGGCATCATATCGAGATGCTGAGCGACATCTTCTGCGCCCAATGCATCAAACGACACAATCACTAGTGGATGTGTTAAAACCATGAATAAAATCCTCTCTACTGGCGCTGATTGGACGTCATTTTTATCAACAATCTCTTTTAAATTAGCATTTTTTCATCATGCTAATCTTCTATTTAGTAACCTTTGTTCAAATCAACCACATTTTGGATGAAAGTTTGGTCTTTCATAAAACTCGGTACATTTTTTTCGAATAATCGGAATAAGCCACCTACCCGACCCGCGTTAATATTTTCTCCCCAACTTGTGTGTTGAGTTAGTAGAATTTGAGGTCGTTCAAATAGTGGATGAGCATGAGGTAATGGCTCAGGTGTTGTCACATCTAACGCAGCATACTTAACACGTGAATCATCAATCGCTTCTAGCAAGGCAGATTGGTTCAAAGTAGTACCACGACCAATGTTTATAAACAAAAATAGTTGGTTAAATTGTGCAAAAAAATGATCATCAAAAAAATTTTCTGTATCTTTAGTCCCAGGTAACCCATCGACAACGACTTGTGCTTTAGCTAAACCAGCTTGATAGTCTGTAATTGGAAATGTCTCATCAAAACCAGCTACTGGTCGTCCGCTCGTATTGACACCATAGACTTTGCCACCAAATGCCTTGATATGATGCGCAATTTGTTGACCAATTCGGCCTGTACCAAACACTAAAACAGGCAATTCACTAATTAAGTATTGATCAGTAAATGGCTCCCAGTGTGTACGAGTAGCATAAACATTTAATCCTCGCGCAAAATATAGCAAATAACCCAATACTGTTTGAGCAATTGGTAATGCCTTCAAACCACTAGCATTGGTCACAGTGATACCACGTTTTGCCAACAAGGGCAATGGCAAATAATCCACACCAGCTGATTGTGCCTGAATCCATTTTAATTTAGTATTTGGTAAACTTAATATTTTGTTCCCGATGGTGTTATCCCAAGCATAGCTAATGACTACTTCTGATAGTTGATCATCAGTTACTGTGTCAGGTGTCACAACATCAATATCATACTGCGCAAGAAAATCTCTGTTTTCTTGCGTCAATGCTTTAACTGCGAGTAGTAATGTCATTTTGTCTCCAATTCTAGTTAACCCCATTATTATAACCTTATTATACATGATTTGTTTAGGCTGAACATGTCACCATTAAAAAATGAAGGGTTGAACAATTTGTTTCTAAGCGTTATAGTAGTTTTATCATATTTCTCTAAGAAAGAAGGATGGACAATGTCTGAACAACAGAAAGCAAAACCCGAAGATTTTGATTGGGATAACTTAGGATTTGAATATCATGATCTTCCCTATCGTTTCCGAGCTTATTATAAAGATGGTAAATGGAGTGAAGGTGGCCTTGAAACAGATGCCAACATTCCAGTTAATGAAGCTGCAACCGGCCTTCACTATGGCCAAAATATTTTTGAAGGATTAAAAGTATACCGTCGAAAAGATGGTGGTGCTAACTTGTTCCGCCCTGACCGCAACGCCAAGCGCCTGCAAAATTCCGCTGACCGTTTGATGATGGCGCCTGTACCAGAAGAACTCTTTTTACGCGCTTTAAAAGAAGTAACAAAGGCTAACCAAGACTTTATTCCGCCATACGGAACTGGTGCAACGCTTTATTTGCGTCCTTTTGAATTTGGTGGTGGCCCAGTGGTTGGTGTTCATCCAGCTGACAATTATGTTTTTGAAGTTTATGCAACACCTGTTGGTGCTTATTATAAGGGTGGCTTGACACCCACAGCTTACGTCACAAATCATTATGATCGTGCAGCACACGGTGGTACTGGCGCAGCCAAAGCTGGTGGTAACTATGGTGCTTCAATGTTGGCTGGTGATGAAGCACATAAAGCTGGTTACTCAGATGTCGTTTATCTTGATCCACGTCTTCACGAAAATATTGAAGAACTGGGATCAGCCAACTTCTTTGGTATTACAAAAGATGGTCGCTTCTTAACACCAAAATCACCTTCTATTCTGCCTTCAGTAACAAAGTATTCTTTGCTTGCTGTGGCCCAAGAACTTGGTTTGGAAGCTGAAGAAACAACAATATCGATCAATGATCTTGATCAGTTTGCTGAAGCTGGTGCAATGGGAACTGCTGCTGTCATTTCACCAGTTGGATCAATTACACACCAAGGCAACAAGCATGTCTTCTATTCTGAAACTGAAGTTGGGCCATGGACTCAAAAGCTATATGATCGTTTGACTGCGATCCAATATGGTGATCAAGAAGGTCCTGAAGGTTGGGCAGTTGATGTACCACTTGACTAATATTGAGAGAAAGCGCGGTTCGCGCTTTTTTATTTTGGCTATGTTCACAATTTGTTCACATTCAATCGCTATAATAGTATTAAAATACGAATAGTGAGGTATCTTATGTCCCCAGTTGAAGAAGCACTACGCCTTGGCGTTCATGTTGTTAATATTGCTACCTTAAGTCTCGATGGCACACACCCATCAAATCGATTTACTTACTATGCTTTACCTGAAACACTGACAAACTTTTTTTACATAACAACTTTCCGTCAATCTACAAAAGTAAAAGAAATTGAGAAGAACCCACATGTGTCATTCACAACTGCGCCAAGCAATGAAAAGAATGCTTGGGTTGGATCAAATGACGCCATTGCTGAAATTTTAGACACACCTATTCAAACAGTTTCTCACTTATTTGAAGATCAAATTGATGGCTGGCATGATACAGTCGGTGATTTAGATAGTAACGATTGGGTAGTCATTAAAATAACTTTTGCATCAGCGATGATTGTTTCACAAGATGGTGTCAGCTATTTTCCTGAAACAGAAGATGATTAAAAAATAAGCTTAACCAGATTGGTTAAGCTTATTTTTGTTTAATCGTAAATGAACGCTTTTTAGTTGATGGCTTTTTGACCGTTGGTTTTCCATTTTTGGACTTCGACTTTGATTTTGTTTTTGGACGCTGTTTATTATCTTTGGATTCACGTTTTGGCTTAGCATTTGGTTTATGTGAAGCGTTTTCACGTGGCTCTCTGACTCGGGGATTAATATTTTCTAACACAAAATAAGGCGCACCAAAATTAACGTACTCATATAAATAGTCTTGTAAGGTTTGTATTTTATCTTGGTTCGCCACGGGCTTATCGTTGTGATAAAAACCTTTTAACCGTAATTGTTCAGCTGAAATATCACCCACTATATAATCGTATTGTGCCAACAATGGTGTATATCGAATGGCTAATTTGTCCACATCAAAAGCGTCTTTAAAATTATCAACTAGTTCTAGCGTTAGACGGTCTATTTCAATTTCATCTCCACGACGCGTCACACGATAAACTGATTTTCGCTCTGCTTGCTGTGCTATCGTTTTTTCTTTAAGTGTTTCGTGATCCATTAGTTATCCCTTATATTTGTCAGTATAGTAGTCTGCCATTAATTCACGTAAAATAATGTTTAATGTAATTTCACTTGGTGCGTCAGCAATAATTGGAAAAAAAGGAATCCATTTATAATGATCTAAAGTAGCAATTTGATAGGTTCGATCCATTATTAGGTTCTCACCATGATATAAAATTTGACCATCTTGCTGCCGATCAATGCCATCAAAACGCATGTAACCAAACACTTTCCCCCTAAAGCCACTCCCTTTCATAGGAAAGTTGGCCAATTCAGCTGTCTGTTTTTCAATGCTGATCATCAAGTTTTTAATTTGTGCCCCAGTTAGTGTAATCAGCATCGGGTTGATGGCGTGCGGCATACTTTCTAATAACTCATAACGACTGAGTTCACCTTTAGGCAGATCTTCCACAAACATGCCCGTTGACACAAGTGCAGCAGGCACTTGATAGAAACTTTTTAAAGCCCTCAGGGCATCATAGGCTTGCTCATCAGTACCAATTGTTCTTGGCAAAACTGCGACATGCTGTGATTCTAGCTCATGACGTCCTGCATTAAGCCACCCTTTAATTAAATTGAAGTCGTCAACAGACTCTGGCAACTCATAAACTGGTGTTGTCACAGCTGTTTGATTAACAAGATGATGGCCCTCCAGCGTTAGAGTAACATCGCCAATGTTTTCACCATAGCGTCCTGCACCGGCTAAAATCGTCTGATTAATCATTTTTCCGTGGGGTAACAAATGGTGTGTGTGCGCACCAAGTATGACATCAATGTCATACTTTCTAGCTAGTCGCTCATCTGTTGGCAACCCCAAATGAGACAATAAAATGACAACATCTGTTTTATCTCTCAGTATTGGTAGGAAATAATCTAGTGTGTCGTCGACATCATGTGGTCGCCACCCTAGCGGCGGGTATGTTAGTTCATAAGGTACTGTTAGACCCAAAACACCAATTTTTGTACCCAAATCCGTTGTTAAAATTTTATATTTCTGCGCCCACTTTGGTTGACTATCATTGGGTAATTCTTTCAGATTTGCTAATAAGACATCAAAATTTGCTTTATCATATAAATGATTAAGGGCCTCATGAGACAACACAAGCCCTTCGTTATTACCAATTGTTACCCCATCATAATGACAATTGTTCATCAATTCAATATTTGCCCAGCCCATACTTGCATCCGTGAGGGGATGTAACCGGTCGATTGCATCGCCAATATCAAAAGTAAACGCTTCACTATAAGACATCTGTTTCTCATGTAAAAATCGTGCTATGCGTGGCCAATTTTCAAGATGTGAATGGATATCATTTGTATGTAATATGTGAATTGTTTCCATAACACCTCTCCTAAACGCGCTGCAAATAGTCTTTCTTTTTTCCAGCAATAATGGTAATCACTTCATTTTCACTTAACGGCGCACCAAATGGCACACTATCACTGGGCAAATAATCAATATCAGGTGAATCTACGCCGACATTAATATTTTCCTTAGCGTGAACACTGTAATTATGAATGTGCCCATGCAGATTAATTTGATTTTTTGTTAAACCTAACATCATCGGATAATGCGTCAAAAACACTTCATGATGATCAAATTTCAATCTGACACCAACCTCATGAAAGTCAAATTTTAGTTGACCATTCTGATTATGAAGTTGCTGTTTAGCCAAATATTTAAACAATGAACTGCTATCATGATTTCCCTTAATCAGCACGATATGACCGTTTAAACGCGATAAAATATCAAAAGTTTGTGCCATAATCAAGCTGGCTGGTTTAGTATATTTCATCGCAATATCACCAAGATGATAAACGGTGTCGTTAGGCTTCACTTTGGCATTCCAATTATTAATAATAGTTTCATTCATATCAGCCACTGTCAAAAATTGTGGGCGTGGTGAAAAAATTTGACTAGTTAGTAAACTATCATGATAAAAATGGGTATCTGCTGTATAAAAATTCATTGTTTACAAAAACTTCTCCACCAACTACTTACCAAAACGATAGACAAACTCTGAAAAGTCATCCAAGTTTGCTGGAAATGCATTTAATCCCCAAATGAGACGCTCTGGTTGACCAGGTACTTGGTAGCGAACGCCCCACTCATCGTTACGACTTGGATCATCATAGGATGGTCCACGATATTCAGTTAACCATGTTTTAATATAGGCCATGGCTTCTTGAGAAAAATGGTCCCACACATTGGTCATATCAACCCAATTTTCACGATAGCGCCAATTAAAGGGCTCCCCTTGAGCGTTATAGTGGGGATTATAGAAATCAAATTCAGGATCCAAAATATCTTTAGCTTCCTGAGATTTGTTGTCATTTTGCCAAAAAGCATGTCCCTCATGGCGCTTAATATAAACGTAATCAAACCCATTGACTAAATTTCCACGATAAAACACCAAAAAATCTAATCGTGTTTGTGCCATATTAAGCTCCAATCATTAAAAAGTCTTTTGACAAATCTGCTGTCAAATTTTCATATCCGTCTGCAGTCACAATAACATCATCCTCAATGCGAACACCACCCTTACCACCAAGGTAAATGCCAGGTTCAATTGTCAATAAATGACCGACTTGCATTTCATCACTAGAGCGCGGACTAATTGCAGGCCCTTCGTGAATATCAAGTCCCACACCGTGACCACCACCATGATTGTATTGCTGCCCGTAACCATGTTCAGTAATATAATCACGAGCGACTTTATCAATTTCGCTACCTGAAATGCCAGGTTTAACAATGGCAATGGCATTTTCATTTGCCTGCTTCACAATATCATAAATTTCTTTTAATTCATCACTGACTTGGCCAACAGCAATAGTTCGTGTGACATCTGATGTATAACCATCAACATAATATCCAAAGTCAATCGTTACCAATTCACCATCAGCTATTACCTTATCTGTCGCTTCACCATGTGGCAAAGCTGACCGGTACCCTGAAGCAACAATTGTGTCAAATGAAGCTTTTTCAGCGCCATATTTTTTTTGTAAACGATCTAACTCATTGGCTACTTCGCGCTCTGTTTTACCCGGTTGAATAAATTGTATTAGATCCTGAAAAGCCTTGACAGAAGCTGTTGCTGCAAGTCTAAGCGCAGCTAATTCACTTTCGTCTTTTACTTCCCGTAAAGTTTCAATAGCACTTGGTAGTGCATCAAATTCAATATTTGCAGGTAATAGTTCATCTAAATAATCATATATGTTATATGGCAAGTCTGCTTCAAAAGCCAAGTGTTTAATGCCAAATTCTTGGGCAGTTGCAACTGCATCTTCATAGTATGCTCTGGTTATTTTTAAATCAACCCCTTCAGGCAAACGGTTCTTATAGTCTTCTTCATATCGTGCATCTGTAATTAATCGTGCTTGATTTAGGCTAACAATGACAACACCATCACCTGTTCCACCCTCAAAACCAGTTAAATATTTTGTGTTAAAACCTTGATATACAATCATACCGTCTAAATCCAATTTAGTCAGCAACGCTTGTAGCTTTTTGAGCCGTGCTTCGTAATATTTTGTCATATTAATCTCTTTTCTCGTTCTGATTTCATTATAGCAAAAAAGACTGACCCAAGTCAGTCTTTAGACTAGTTACTTACTTTGCAGCAGCAACGATTTCATTGTATTGTTCACGTGTGTAAACAGATACTTGACGCTTTTCGCGACCTTTGCGTTCAAACTTAACAACACCATCTGTCAAAGCAAATAATGTGTCATCGCCACCCTTTTTAACGTTTACGCCTGGATAAATATGCGTACCACGTTGGCGGTAAATGATTGAACCAGCAGTCAAATCTTGTCCGTCAGCAACTTTAGTGCCTAAACGACGACCAGCTGAGTCACGACCGTTGGCTGAAGATCCGCCACCTTTGTGGTGAGCGAACATTTGCAAGTTTTCTTGATTCATCAACATAAGTCTATTTCTCCTTTACAAGTAGTAATGATTACGCGATTGAATCAATCTTCACGCGTGTATATGGTTGGCGGTGGCCTTGCTTAGTATGTGAATGCTTCTTGGCACGGTACTTGAAAGTAACAACTTTCTTTTGCTTGCCTTGCTTTTCAACTGTGCCTTCGACCTTTGCACCATCAACAAATGGTGTACCAATCTTTGAATCAGTCAGAACAACTTGATCAAAAGTTACCTTTTCACCTTCAGCTGCATCCAACTTTTCAACGAAAATTGTGTCACCTTCAGCGACTTTATATTGTTTGCCGCCAGTTACAATAATTGCATATGCCATTATTGAATTCTCCTTATACTTAGACTCACCATCACAGGCGGTCGGGCCCTAGTCCCAAACATGCTTTAACCTGATCTGAGTGGTTGTAGCTTTGCTAACAACCCTTATATTTTACCAGTTGAAAATACATTAGTCAAATCTAATGTGCTATTTTGCAACTTTGGGCGTGAAATCATATAAACCTAATCCCGTTTCCTTGATAACGGTTGGATTGCCACGCCATAAAACTGCGAATTCTTGAAGCAAATCGTCTTGTGTCATATTCATATCGTCGCTTAACCACCGTGCAATCATTGCCCAGAAACCGGCGTTAATTGTCTCCCATTGATACTGTAATCGTCGGTTAACATCCTGAGTTGAGTCACTCACTTTAGTTTGCATTTGTGTCCGGAGACGATCAAATAGCGCATGTCGGAAAGAAGGATCAGCATGATGATTCAACACAGCATTATAAAATGCCGCTTGGCGACTGACGCTAGCAATCATTTCAGCAACAAGGAACGTGTCTTTTGTATGTAGCAATAAATCATTCAATATGACATCGTTGACTTCAGAAATCAAGTGCTCTTTATTTTCATAATACTTATAAAAGGTTCCCCGTGTGATATTGGCACGTGATAGTAATGTTGTGATTGAAAATCCTGGCTGTGTTGTCAATAATGCAATAGTGGCTGATTGAATAATTTGCCGAGTACGCACAATTCGAGCGTCAATTTTTTTGGGCACAGTTTTAATCCTCCTTTGTAGCATTTAATTTTATTATACCATCTCTAAACTGACACTAACCAAAAGTAACACACTTATGATAATGATTTAAAACTATGTACGGTGGCTCCCATTGTTGGGGTAAACGTCTTTCAAACTCAGAATTATGAAAAGGAATAGTTGAATTAGAATGTTTTGTGTTGCGGAGTCACCTTAAGTGATATCATATCATGCCAGTCACATTAATCTATATGCATACATCACAAATTTCATACATAATTTAGTTCACATTGTCCATGTTCTAAGTTTTAATTTATAGTCAACTCAATGGTCAAGTATCTGGTGTCAGCTAATTAATATGAATTGTGCTCATAAGTCAATAATTCGGAATATTTTTTATCTAGGGCTGAACTGATTAGGCAACTTTTATTTTTGGATTGGCA
>NZ_BMBS01000036.1 GCF_014634805.1 Leuconostoc falkenbergense | reverse complement strand
TTGAGTATCGCTTAGCTTTCATAATATAAAAAAACTCCTATACTTGATTATCTCGGATTATGCCCTAGAAATAAAGCGGTCCGGATTTTCAGTATACGAGCAATTTTCTTGTAGCAGCGTTTGGACTACTGAATTAATATCTGGTTTCATTTTATTTACCTTCACTTTCTAATTCTTCAATGCGTTCTTTCAATTCTTTGACTAACGGTATCAACAATAAAGCAACACGGTCATAGTTAATTCCCTCAACTTCGTTATCATCACCATACTGAACTAGGTATTCTAACCTAGCATCACGTAAATCTTCAGCAATCATACCAAAGTAACGTTCGTTAGAACCGTTTTCCTCGTGTTCATGTTTATCTATCCAAGTTGATAGCGGTACTTCAATCAATTTTAATGAATCAGCTATTGGGATATTATTTTTGATATCCAGCTTGTACTTGCGCGCTGATGATGATCTAACTAATGCACCGTCTGCTGCTACTACCACGTTAGCTGAACGAGAACTAGTTCTGTTATATGTTGGCATTGAATGAAAATAACTAGCGTTAACAAAGATTCTATCACCATTTGGTTTGGCGCCGTATGAATCTGAACCAACATATATATACGGAGCTGATCCTATACCATTCATAGTAAAATTTGCTCCCCCTGAAATAACGACTCCTTGTTCCGCTCCGCCTATTTTAGTGGGGATTAATTTATTGTTCGTGCTGTTATTTCTACCTATACTTACTCCAACAAATTTTTCAGTAGACAGCGGTGTATCATTGCCTCTGTTTTGATACCCATTGATAGAAAGCGTCAAAGAAGTTCTTGCTTTAATCAGCGCTGACATTCCATTGAACATATCACTGTTATTCGATATTTCTAAATAAGGATCAGTTTGTGGATTAAACAAAGTTGGAGCAATTAATTGCAATTTACCTTGTGCCAACAACGCTCTAGTATCGCCATTGGCTGTCGATATATATCCTTGGTCGATATTAATGTCTGTCGTGTAATCAGAGCTGTTAATTCTACCTTTCTGGAACACAACTGAACCTGTATTAAGATTGATGTTCAAGTTAGCACCAGAAATAGCACCAGATACAATGTTATTAGCGTTGATGTTAGTGATATTAACTTGGTTACCATTCAACGTCCCAACAGTTATATTCGTGGCGTTGACTTTAACAGCGTTGACCTGCTTAGCCCAAAACTTACCGTCAACTGTTGTATCGGCTGTGATATCTAAATTCTTACCAGCAATTTGAACACCAGAACTATCCTGATTGATTAAACTAATAATCTTGCCATTGTTGTCAGTCAGTGCTGAACTTATCTGTGTCGCCGTCTGTGTCTGAATACTTGAAGCTAACGTGCTACCTGTGATGATAGACGTTTTGCTCAAAGCTGTTTGGAAGTCATACGAGATGTTACCGCTTGGATCACGCACAAATTTAGATATGTTGTCTGCGGTTACTTTCACTTGTGCGATGTCAGATTGAACATCTTCTGGAGCTGGCGTCCAATCTGTTGCTGTATTGCCTTCTTCTAGCTTATAACCAGCAAATTGGATAAATCCATTTGTTAAGGCATTTTGCCCCTCCCAACGCAAAGTCTTTATACTTGTTGTTGGGTCTTTCACACACTTGAACGTTATTGATACTCTAATCCAATCTGTATGGGGTGGCAACGGTGTAGGCGTGTAAATAGGTGTCACAATTCCACCTTCATAGTATGGGGCTACATTAGTGTCTGTATCAGAGGTATTTCTAACGTAGGTAGAGAATGTATACGTCTTTCCAACTTGTAATATCCCTGCATTTTGCATCATATAGACTGGGCTAGACCATGCACCACCTGTCGAAGCAATAACCATTCCCCTGTACACATCTTTGGTTACTGTACCTCGTTGATTCCATCTAGTGTTGTCTGTCCAATCCCTAGTACCTAGCAATAAGTTTCTACCACCGACTGATAGATTATCAACCTTAGTAACAGTTGCCTCAAAGCCATCAACCTTCTGTTGTAGTTTGCTAAACTTGCCGTTACCGTCGTTAAAGGCAGATGTTATCTGTGTCGCCGTCTGTGTCTGAATACTTGAAGCTAACGTGCTACCTGTGATGATAGACGTTTTGCTCAAAGCTGTTTGGAAGTCATACGAGATGTTACCGCTTGGATCACGCACAAATTTAGATATGTTGTCTGCGGTTACTTTCACTTGTGCGATGTCAGATTGAACATCTTCTGGAGCTGGCGTCCAATCTGTTGCTGTATTGCCTTCTTCTAGCTTATAACCAGCAAATTGGATAAATCCATTTGTTAAGGCATTTTGCCCCTCCCAACGCAAAGTCTTTATACTTGTTGTTGGGTCTTTCACACACTTGAACGTTATTGATACTCTAATCCAATCTGTATGGGGTGGCAACGGTGTAGGCGTGTAAATAGGTGTCACAATTCCACCTTCATAGTATGGGGCTACATTAGTGTCTGTATCAGAGGTATTTCTAACGTAGGTAGAGAATGTATACGTCTTTCCAACTTGTAATATCCCTGCATTTTGCATCATATAGACTGGGCTAGACCATGCACCACCTGTCGAAGCAATAACCATTCCCCTGTACACATCTTTGGTTACTGTACCTCGTTGATTCCATCTAGTGTTATCCGTCCAATCACTAGTTCCTAGCAATAGGTTTCTACCACCGACAGCAAGATTATCAACCTTAGTAACGGTAGCCTCAAAACCATCGGCTCTCTGTTTTAGTGTACTAATGTTCCCAGACTGTTTCTCTTGTGCGGTGCTAAGGTCACTAACAGTAGATTTAACCCCCTCTGCAGTGTGTTCTATTTCAGACATTCTAGTGTCTTGTTTTTCATTATCTGTTTTTATGTCAGCAATGGTGCGTAAAGACTTATCAACAGTATCTTTAGCTTCATTTATTTTTGATGATAATTCACCAGTCTTTTGGTTAAAATCTGTCTGTGATATCTTTGTTTTCAGACCATCAACTGCGGTTTGTGCGGTTGTTTGTAATTTAGAAACATGGCCATTGATATTTTCCTGATACTGTGTGATGGTTTCTTTAATTTTGTTATCTTTAGTTGTGTAGTCTAGCACAACATCTTCAGGAGCAGGCGTCCAATCAGTAGGTATGGTACCTTTTTCCAACTTAGGTAATTTAATGTATACATCTAAAGCAACATCTTTAGAATTGAAGTAGATAATAATTGCATTTGTACCAGAAGCTGTTCCTGTTGAAGAAACTCTAGTCCAGTCTGTAGGAACATTTCCAGACGGCCTATTAAATGGTTCTGACCATTCAACACCAAATTGTGAATAAACACCAGTTCCTTTAATATCAATACTAAATGCCCATTGTTGGCCTTTTGTAATTATATTACTGACGTTGTCGGGTTGGAAAAAATATATACCGGCGTTGTCGGAGCCGCCTTTTGGTGATGTTATATGCCACATATTAGTGGTACTATCATAGGAAACTTCGGCTGACGTTGTAGCTGCATTGTTACCTACAACCCATGATAAAAGTTTTGAGTTTAATAGTAGGTTTCTACCTCCAACACTAAGTGCGTTAATCGTGTCACTAATATCACTTTTAGCTGTATTAACGTAACCTTGAGCTTTAGTGTCTAATGCACTAACTGCATTCTGTCTGTCCGTGACCTCTTTAGCTATTGTGTTTAGTGCGTCAGCCTTAGCTTGATTAGCATAAGTTTGTGCTTGTGAATTAGCATGAGCTACCGCTTCATTACGTTCTGACGCTTCCTTAGCAATGCCGTCTGTTAAGTCTTTTTTAGCATCAGACAAGATTCTCTGTGCTTGATTGAATTGAGATACTGCTTCACTCTTAGCGCTTGCCTCTGCTGCATTAGCTAGTGAAGCTGCCTGTGACTTTGCTGTTGCAATATCACTTGACAGACCTTGCTTCACTTCATCAATGTGCGATTTGGCTTGTGAGACTGCGTCGGTAACAGCTTTATCTATATCATCAGCGGTGGTCGGTGAAGCGAGTAACTCCCATATATTACCATTCCAACGGTATATTTCAGTACCACCATCTGGCAACTCTTTGAAAAATACATCTCCAACCTTGGGATTAGCAGGCTCTGTGTTACCAAACGTTGTGCTAGGTCTACCAATCTGGTTAATCGTCCACTGCGTTTGACTACTAGTAGTATCTGCAACAGCATTCAAGTTGTTAATCTGTGAAGTGATGCTGTTTGAACTTAAATCATCACCAAGCGACAACTCTGTTTGGTCTGGTGATAACAGGTCATACTTAACCTCAAACACGCGTGTCTTATAGCTCAAATCTCTATCACCGTGCATGATTAAGACTGTGTCGCCAAGTGATAGCCCACCAACATCAGCAACCGTAGCCGAATACTGAATTTGTGGGTGATTAACCGATTGCAAAGTTTTGTATGCCGAATTGATTAAAACATTGACATCATCAACATCATCATACGTTTTTAGTAATAACCTAGCATTACCGTTAATCTGTCCCCATTCAGCCGTAGCGTCTGGGTCTGATAGAACGATTGAGCCTTTTGGCTTATCTAATGATTTACCAGCTGACCTCTTCCATTCAACATCAGCAATGTTAATTCTGCGACCATAACCGTCTGGAGTATCAGCGTCTCCGTTGTCAATTTCTTTACCCTTACCGCGTGGCAAGATAGCGGTGTAGATGTTTGATGTATCGCTTTGACGTTCAACCGTCAGTAGGTTTGAACCACTTGCAAATACCTTTGATGTATCTGCTCCCTGACGTGCTAGGTAGTCCATATAACGACCGCTGATGGCGTTTCCTTGTATCTCAATATAAAATACAATCTCACCGCCTAACAGGTCTACAACTTTGCTGATTGCGCTTAATCGGTCAATGTAATAGAAATTAGTTGTCGCTGTGCCAGAAACGTTGACGTTGTTAAGCTCCCAATTTGAACCATCGAGTGCAATTTTCATCAGATTTAATGCACTCTGATTTCGTGGTCGCTTATCTTCAATATAACCATCAGTAGCCAGCTCTTGATAAGCCAACTCATAGGCTGAATAGTCGATTGTTTCGGTGTTATCAACACGTTCGGTCAAACGCAACATAATAAACTTGCTGTCGTTTAATGGGTGCGGTGTCGCCACATACTTTGAACCGCTTGGCAACGCCTTGCTTGCAGGTAGCGAGAACTCAAACGTTGTTGCCGTGTTAATTTTAAAGTTTAGATGTGCTGCCGTGAAATCATCATTAGTCAGCACCTTTATAATTGCTTGTTTTTTATCAAAAATATAAATCATAGTGCTTTCACCCGATAAGACAACACAATTGAACTTGCCTGTGTACTAGCAATTTTCGTGCCATTTTTAATCTTGGCTTCAAAAATATTGCTGTTGTTGATGTCGATTGTTGCATTAACTGACTTTTTAACATTAGTACTTGGTGTAAATTCTGTGACCGTCTTTTTTGTGTAGTCGATTGTGTATACATTAGCTGCTTTAAATGAGCCAACTAATGTCAACGTGTAACTATCAACCGTCAGAACGATTTTAGAGACGTCTGAGCTATTGGTTAAGACAATAGTGTCAAAGCCTTGTGCAAAGCTTAAAGACGTGTCAGAAACGGTTATAGACGTTGTACCAGACGCACTCTTTGTAGCGCCGTACTTGTATGGATCTGACATTGTTATCTCAAACACACCGGTCGTTGATAATTGACCTGCATTATCCAAGTTGTTAGCAGTTACAGTGCCATATCTTGTGTAATTAGGTTCATCTGCAAAATTAAAAGCGACTTCATTGCCTTGTAGATACTTGTTTAAGGTATCGTTTAAGGTATTGAAACCGCTATTTGTTTTAGCTGAAACCATGTACTTCACACTAATTTTGTTTGATTCTATCCGTGATGATAAAAATAAGTCGCCGTCTGCCAAACCAGTAGCCGTGGATAATGACCTTGTGAAGCTTGACCGCCCCTCAACGTTGAGAGTTTGATAGCCCACTAACTCACTATCCAATTTATGACCGTTGAACGTGATAGATTCACTTGGCAATGAAACTGACGAAGTCCCAACAGTCAGGTCTGTAAATTCATATAAGCTCAATGTGTGTCCTCCTTTCTGTTATAGTTGAACACTATTATTTCTTTTTAATAGCGCCGTTTTGCCTTGTTGATTGTTAATGTCATCAACATAAGCAGTGTAACCATGTTTATCAAATCCGATTGTGATATTAGCTGGTTGTGTCTTACTTGTATGATCTAATGTCATCACGCTTGAGTACGAACCACCAATATTATTGTTCAAAGCGTTAATTGGGTCGCCAATGGCATTTGTTGCTAAATTACCAACGCTTGTTGCAGCGTCTAAAATACTTCCAGCCATGCCACTGACGTTTTTCTGTACTGTCTTGAAGTTATCAACCAGTCCAGCGTTCAAACCAGTCATGATTGCGTTACCAGCTGGTATAAGTAACTTACGGTCGTATTGAATAGGCCCCTTATGTCTTGCAATCCAGCCAGCAATACTTCCAACGAAACTTGTCACAGGGCCCCAGCCGGACATCAATCCGCTCAAAAAACTACTAATAATTGAAGAACCGGCGTTCCAAAGACTGATTCCCTGCACTCCGCTCTTGGTTGCATTAGCAACAGAACTACCAGCGCTACTTGCGTTACCAGATTGAGAACAAATACCATCAGCAGCAGACCGACCCAAACTTGCTCCAGCACTGTTAGCCCCACCTTTTTGTCTGCTTATTGCATTCAGTGCACTAACTGCAGATTGACCACCAGCATTATTAAATGCAGCCATTCCGGCTTGAGATGCACTTTTCCCAGATGAATTAAGAATATCAGTCGCCGCAGCCATAGCGTCATACTTTTTTCCGGTAATTCCGGCTATCAAAGACTTAAGAACAACACCTCCGATTGCTTGGAATTTTTTTGAAAACGAAGCAACGACCGCAATCATTCCGGCCATTAATGCTCCTGCTAACTGAAATACATAAGGCGTTATTTCAATTATTGATTCTCCTAACTGCCCGAGCATTGCAGCAAATCCAGCTACTATTCTTGGAGCGTTATCGCTAATTGCAGAAAATACAGATAAAATCATATCTGTAAATTGTGAAACAATAATTGGAATATTAGTCGTTAAAGCTGCCAATACACCGGTTATCATCTGCAGAAACATTGTCAAAACTTTCGGTATGGCATTAGTAACTGATCCAACAATAGCAAGCATACCAGTAGCAAACATAGCAGCCATAATCGGAATATTAGTTAAAACAGTTTTAACCATGACTACTATTCCTAGTCCAATCTGCTTAAATGTTGGAACAATTTTACCGGACACTGATGTCAGTTCAACAAAAGCGTCAATCATCAAAGAAATTCCAGTTGTAGCAGCTCCAATACCAACTCCTATGCCTAATACCGCTGCTCCAAACACACCTATACCAACAGCTCCAGCAGTCAATGCTGGACCGGCTATAGCAAATACAGCAACTAATGCAGACACGGCGACGGTTACGGCAGTTAGTGCAGCAATACCAGACATTCCGGTTTTAGCTAACTTAGTGATAGACAGGACTAATAAAGCAATTCCTCCGGTAGCTAATGCAATTCCTGCTCCCATTTCTAAAATAGCTGTGCCAAGCGCTAACATACTTTTTGCACTAGCTTGTGCACCTTTACCAACCGCTTTGGTTCCTGCGGCAGCTGGAGCGCTTGTCGCTGCTACGGTTGTGTTTCCGGTTGCTATTCCCATAAGCTTTGCTACATAACTAACAATCGATTTACCGACACCTAATATAGCCTTACCGCTCCCTTTAATAACGCTACCAATTCTCCCAGCACTAGTTAAGAATGCGCCAGTAGCTGTTGTAGCAGGTCCTATAACAGGTGCTAAACCTACCATTTGTCGTGTAAAGTCAGCAAATGGACTTTTACTGTTAGCGGCCCAATCTAATGCACCATTTGTCATATCTAGAAAACCACCGGTAACCCCAGCGCTGCCAGCCGCAGCTTTATTACTCAAAGATTCCCAGTTACCACCAACCTGTTCTATCTTAGAACCTAGGTTTTTTTGCATTTCACTGGCCTGTTGTTGCAAAAACTTTGTTGCTGTTTGCGTGCTTGATGACGCTTTATTCATCTGGTCTGTAAATGCACTCCAACTTGTTGTGGCGTTTCCTGTTGTGTCTTTAACAGACTTCATCAATGGCAAAATAGCAGCCATTCCAGATGTTCCAAACATTGTTTTAAGTGCAGCAGCTTTTTCTGATGAAGTCATATTTGACATTGAATCAGATAATTCATTCAAAATAGTTGGTAGAGGTTTCATGTTTCCTTGTGCGTCAGTCATCGAAACGCCCAAATCTTCCATGACAGCCTTACCCATCTTAGATGGTGCTTGCATAAGCAACAAAGCGTGGTTAAGGTCTTGTGACGCCTGTGCCGCACTAAATCCTTTGTTAGTAAGCAATCCAATAGCCGTTGACGTTGTTGCCATGTCAATACCAGCGTTTGAAGCAGTACCGCCAATAGTAGCCAACGCCTGTTGCATGTCTTCAATCGAAGCATTTGACAAGTTAGCAGTTTGTGTCAAAATGGCAGCTGCTCTTTGAGGGCTTTTCAGCGAATCGCCCCAAATGTTCATAGACTGCTGTACAACGCTTGCTGTCGTTTGTAAATCGGCACCAGCGGCCGTGGCGGCTTCTGCAATAGCCGGAAACTCTTTCTTAATTGTGCTAATCGAAGCACCATCACGAGCCATTGCAACCATTGCATCTGCTGCGTCTTTAGCGCTCAAAGGCAATACAGCTCCCATATGGTTGGCTACATCAGCTAATCCTTGAATGTCTTTCGATGTACCACCTGCAATAACAGCCGCTTTGTTCAAGGAAGATTGGAAGTCTCCAAAGCTCTTGACGCTCTTTATTCCAATTGCGGTAACCCCTGCGCCAGCAACAGCCATGAATTTACCAACATTTGCCAACGATTGTGTGGATTTGCTTTCAAAACCAGACGCAGCCTGTGCTGCATCACCAAATGTTGAACTCAAATTCTTATCAACCGCAGATAACACAGCTTGTACTGAATAACTTTCCATTTATTGTCCTCCTTTCCTCTTTTGTTTTAACTCTTGAAGCTTTGCGAAACGCTGTTGAATAAGCGCCTCTTCTTCTCGTTTGCGTGTCAATTCGGAAGTGTAATTACTCTCAAAACTTGCACGTATTTCATCTTCTTGTTCTGCTGTATTGTAGAAATCACTAAACTTTTGATAACGTGGCTTAGGGTGCTTATCGCTCCCTTTTGTAGCTTGCACAGTCTGGTTATACCAAGCGTGTAAAGCTATATCTTCACGTCTCAAAGCCTGTTTAATAGCGTATGCTTCCATAGCTAATTGATAATCAGGCAACGTCATAGTCTCAATTTCATACATTTGATACACAGAAAAGCCTAGACGAGTAAGACTGTTCAATACAATTTCATGATATGTTTGCTCACTAGTTTTGTATTCTCCTATGTCCTCATCATCTAGGCTTGTGCGTTTTTTAAAGCCACCTTAATTGCATTGGCTGCTGACATTTCTTTAGTTACATCATCAAACAGCTTTTCAAGGTCGCCATCATAGTCATCAATAAAGTTATCGACATCATCTTGTGATGGACGGAATGCTTTGTTGGTTGAAGCAGCTGAATAAATAACATCTGCCAATACGGCTGGGTCTGCTGTGTTAAGCGCCGGGATAGACTTTGTAAGTCCCATACCAAATGAAGCACCGTTCACGTCCAGACCTGCCACCTTATCCAATTCACGAACAAACTTCACACCGAACTTCAATTCTACTTCTTTATTGTTGATTTTAACTTGCATGATTTCTCCTTTTATCGTCTCACTTCAATCGTCTCTGTCCTTGTGTTATTTAATCAATGTCCTACGGCTGCTACACTGCAGTTGACGTAACTTGCGCAACGCCATTCACGCCACCGTCAGTCTCTTTAGCCCAAGCTTTACCGCCATTGGTTTCTCTAATACCGGAACCTGCAACTTTATCCAAGCCGCGGAATACATAGTCAACGTCACTTGCCTGTTGGGATGTTAGTGTAGTCCAGCCACGCTTTGGTGTGCCGTCAACAGAGAACGTAACATCACGAGTTGAGTTATCATCAGCATCGTTGTCGTTGCTGTCTTCTGATACATCTGCTTGTACATACCATGAGAAATACTTGCCATCTGCACTCTTGCGGTCTTTGTGTACGATCCAAAATTCCATCTTGTCGCCATCTAGCAAACTGTCATAGAATGCGTCAGCAATCGCTGATGTGTTGTTAATAAACTCGATTTCAAGGTCTGTTGTAACACTTGCTTGTGTATTAACGTTGCCATCTTTTGTCACAGTTGAGTCACTGTCTCGTGATGGGTCAAATGACAATGATGTTTGCCATGGGATAAGGTCGGCTGGTTTTTTTGCAGCGTCACTCAATTTGCGTGCGAACGCTACTGCGTTGACACCTTTTAATGTTGATAATGTCATTAAATAATCTCCTTTAATCTACTGTAAATTCTAGTTGTATGTTAGCGCGCTGATACGTTGTATTTGGCACTGATGTATCAATAGACATCTGCATGCTTTGCTGGTTTGCTTGCCCATAAAACGTGTAGCTGTCTGTTTTAATATATCCAATCGCCAGATTGTAAATGTAATCAGCTATTTCACTAACTTTTTTGCGTTGTTTCTTACTGCCCCATACGTCGATTGTTAAGAACACATGGTCATTGCGTGAATACTTAGTTGTTGCACTGGTTTGTTGTGTGTTACCAATCACCACAATTGGATAATCAACCGGTTCATCTTCAAGTGGTAAATAATCATAGACATTGTAGCCGTCACTCTGTAACAAGTCGTAGTAAGTATCGAACAGTATTTTTTGTGGACTAATCATTTGAGCAACTTCTCCAAATCTGACTTAAATACCGTCTTCTCTTTTCGGAATACTGGATCAAGCAACGGTTCAGCCGCCATGAAACGAGTACCCTTTTCAGTGTAAGGATTATAATCCTTACCCATACCCACAATTCCAGTCAAACCACCGTTTTTAAATTGAACGCCAATGCTTTTCTTGGTTTCGCCAGTTGATATTTTTTTGCCCTTCAATTTACCGGTCTTGTAAACCTTTGTATAAGTTGTTGGCGCTTTTTCCATTGCCGATTGTTGCGCTCTGGTTGTATGCTTTTTAACGACTTTTGAAACTTCCGTCAAGTCTGCTCTTTCAACTAACGCCTTTTGTAGTTCTTTCAAACCATTAAAATGATAGTTTACTTGTTTCGGTTCTTTACTCATTCATCTCACCTACAATCAGCGTGTTATTCTTCAATGGTTTCCTCGTTGTAATAGGCTTATACTTCTGTGCTAAGCCGTTTACAGTGAGGTACGCCCATTTATAGTCAACGTCATTTACAAGCCGTATAACAAGGTTCTTGGTGGTGATGTCGCCGAAGTCTTGTACGCTGGTTTCTGTGCCTGTTTCAGTAACATTAGCTATTGCCTCACCAACTAATTCAGGACCGCCTACATAATCACCAACCTTTGGGTCATAGTGTTCTTTAACGTTTGAATAAAACTGAATATTGTCTGGAAATCTCATGCCACCACCTACAAAAACAAAAAACGACCTGAATTGTTATCTTTCACGCCGTTTTCATCTTTCCAAGCATCAATATCGTTTGCAAATTCATCGAAATCATTTGCGCTAAATGTAATGCTTTGTCCCTCTTGGGTATATGAACTCATACCCTCGTTAGCAAGCCGATTGTAGCGCTTTACAGACACTTCAAGTGCGATATAGTCTAAGACATCAGGGATAGGGACACTATCCTTTAAACCTAATTTAAATGACAATGCTTGCGTTGTGTTTTTGATAATAAGATTGAGAATATCATCACGCTTATTATCTTTGATTTGTAGCATAGTTTTTAAATCGCTAAGTTCCAAATCATCACCTCCTTAATAGCCGCCCCTTGCTTATTTGCACCAACTTTAATTGTTGCTGTCTTTTGACTTAATGTAATACCATTAGCCTCAGCCTTTTGCTACAACAACCTTTGTTGGGTCGTACAAGTAAGCTGTGTAATGTTCATCGGCAGTCAACACAGTAGTCTTGTTGATGGCGTTGCGTTGGTTTTCCACTTCTGCCGCGCGCTTCAAAACCAATTTCAAAGCTGGAACACTTGGGTTTACCTTAATGTAGATAGCTTGTCCTGCTGTAACCTTGTTAGATTCGATGATTTGCACGCCAAGCACTGCAAACTTAGTGCCATTTACCAAAGCATTTTGTGAAACGTCTGAACCTGTACCCTCTGCACGTGCTGCCTTGCGCAATGCTGCTGCATCTGCTGGGTTAAACAAAGCTACAACAGGTGAATCGTCTTGATCGCTATTTTTTGCAAATAGTGTCAACGCTAATTGAACACCGTCTGATGTTGCAAAAAACTTAACTGTTTGTGAAGCTGTCAATGCAGCAGCCAAGATGTCATTATCAACCTTGTTAGCGATTGCCAAGCCTAATTGTTTTGTAGATTCGCCAACAGGGTCACCATATCCAGACAATACTGCTTCATCTGTAATTTCTGTACCTTTGGCAGCTTTCTTGATCTTAACGCTCGTAGTCGTTGTACCAAGCTTATCCAATGGAATTGCTTCACCTTCTGCAACGTCTTTTGCGTCACCAATGTAAGTGAATGCTGGGAACTTCAATGTGTCACCTGAACGTCCTTGCAGTGTTGAGTCAACACTTGCCAACGGTGTGAATCGCATTGCGTTCTTAAATTCGTATGACACGATTGGTGCCAATACTTCTGGATTTACCAAATCTGCTATTTTTGTTAATGTAGACATTTATTTATTCTCCTGTAATCTGTTTAAATTGTTCTGGGTTGCTCTTCGCAAAAGCAACACGTTCTGCTGCGGTCATAGCGTTAAATTCCACCTTGCCAATATCACCATTGATTTTTGTTGCGTCATTCTTTGGTGGGTCTTGACGTAGACGGTCTTTAACACCATCGTTGATACCTTGTTGAATTGCTTGTTGTAAGCTGTCAACAACGGTTGAGATTTCATCAGCATTGCCAAGCTTAACCAACGATTCAGCTAAATCAGTAGGCAATTCACGCTCTTTCAACAGGCTTGATACGTTGACAGTTAATTCACGCTGGTTTAATTCTTTTTCACGTGCTTCAAGTTCTGCAAGGCGTTGCTTTGCCTCTTCTTCCGCCTTTTCTTTAGCGGACATTGTAGCCAACTTCTCACCCTCTGTCTTGCCTTGTTGAATTGCTTCAGCCAACTGTTTTTCAAAGTCAGCCTTTTGTTTTTCCAAGACTTTTGCAGTGTGCTTATCCATCAAACTGTCAAGTTCACTCTGCGTTAATGTCTTAGTCTCTTCTGGTTCCGGTTGTTTTGGTTCAAGTGGCTCTTTTGGTTCTGGTTCTGTCATGATAATTTCTCCTTTGTATTAGTCCATACACGTTGATTAGCGCTTATATTGCCCCATGCACGATTAAACCCACACACGACACGCTAACAACCCATACACGCTATTTAACAGCCTTTTAATGTCATGCTTAGGACAAAATAAAAACACCAACTTTCGTCAGTGTTCAAGTTATTCATAATAAGCTGCTAAACTGCAGCGGCAATTGGGATGGAAAGGGTAATTTGGTTCATGATCTATTTTATAGATACCTTCACCTCGTAAACCACCCTCTGAAGCAGCGACACAATAGCGACACGCACCAGATTCAGCCATCCACTTGACATACTCAATATCATTTTCACGGTAGCTGTCTTTCTGTGCTTGTCCTATCACTCGTGTAAACTCTGTTCGTGCTAGTCGTTCGGTGATATACCTAGCGTTATCTTTGTATTGACCGTTTAACAAACTTCGCAAACGTCTTGCAATCACATTAGAGTTCTGTCCTTGAATGATATTGTTAGTCAGTAACACGTCTAATTCAGCTTTTAAACTGTCTGTGTTCTGCCATATCCTTTGACTAAAGTTAGCACCATCAACTTGTGCAGCCACTATCTTAAATAGCTTAGTGTGTGACATTGGTACGACTGTTGAAGCTAGAATACCAGCCTGACGTGCCTTTTCGGCGACATACTTGTCTGATAATTCTTGTTGTAGGTCAACATCAGTATCAACACCAGCCTTAACCAGTGATAGTGCAACCTGTGATTTGAGATATTCCAGTCTATTGATACGCATTGTAGCGTTATAGATTTTCATTCGTCTGTTCATTTCGGCTGTAAAGTCTGTTTTAGCAGCGTTTCTGCCTAACTTGTCACGCAATTTGTTAGCGTATGCCACCAACTCTTTTGCTTCACGTTCATAAGCTTCGATGTCGGCTGTTTCAACAATATTACGTTCAAAGCCACGTAATTCAAGTCTTGCATATTCGGATTCAATCTTGCGTGTAATGTCATCAATAACTAAATCATACCGTCTGACAATATCATCAGTATTCGTAGCCTTATTCATGTACGCTTGCTCTTGTTTGAGACGCTTTTCCCAATATTTATTAGTTTGTTTCGGTCTCTGTGCCATTTGCGTCATCTGCCTTTTCTGAATCTACTTGCACACCATAACTATCTCTAGCTTGTTGTACCTGTGTAGCCTGCTCTTGCGCTAACAAATCGGTAATTTCACTAGGGTCAGTCACGTTCGGTAGAAACTGATACAGATACTCTTGTGGCACTCTGGCGCCTGCACTAACCACTTGTGCAATGGTTGCAACGTCATCAACCGGCATGTTATCTGTAAACACAAATCTAATCTCGTTTGGATCTACGCTCATACCACTTGCTGACAGATTTTCTAATGCTTTGATGATGTTATAGCGTTGATACAAACCGACTTCAAAAGCCTTGCGTTTGGTACTTGCTAATTCAATCGTTCCTAACACCTTATACTTCATAGCAACACCACTAGCGTTACCTGCAAAGTTTTCATCTGTTAAATCAGGTGTATGTGAGAACTTATGAATATCATGCGCCAGCCTATCCTTGTATGCTTCTGTACCAGTCACATCATATTCTTTGTGGATATAGCCTGCGTCAACGTTCGTCTGTTGACCTGTCATTGATACGCCAGACTTTAACAGCAACATGTTAGCCGACTTCATGGACTTCAACATTTCCATTTTGTCTTTAGCTAACTGCATTGCTGCACTCTCATCTGTTGGGTCAATACCACTCATCATGCTTGAACCTTGCAACAATGTATCAATATCACCCTTGATGACAAGCATAGCGTCATTTAAATCAGTCATGTAGTTGGCTGTGTCTGATTGTGCTGCATCATATAAATCAATCAGCGGAATAACGTTCTCAAAATCACCAATTCTAAACTTATTGTTCTTGTACTCAATCATTGGGAACACGTACAGTTCACTTGTTTCATCTTGTACAGGTGTGCCATTAATTGAGGTTGGTTGGTAGCTTGTGTATTCTGCTGAAGTCCACGTCTCAACACGATACTCGTTCGAGATAACATCATCATCAATGGTATCAATCAAGTGATAGCGCACCGCCATAATTGGTTGCGGCTCAACATCTAGTGAGTAGATGATAAACGTTTCTAGTGGGCTTAATGCTACGCTATGTTCAATGTCATCATGTCCTCGGTACACATACTCATAGGCACGTCCAAAACGTGTCATATCTAAGAATAGATCACTGTTAATCTCATCAAAGTTGTTGATGTCTTCAACTGTATCAAGTCTCGTGTCATCGTCATGTTGAACAGAAATGGCATTACCAACGCTGAATGACGTTTGAAAGTCAGCAATGTATTTACCAAATGAGTGTACGGCTCTGTGGTCTGCCTTGTCTTCATCAACACGGCGGCTCTCGTGTTCTAAAATACCAACATTCAACCCTTTGTAATACTCGTCTAACCTTTCAAGTCGTGGTCTCTGATACTGATTATGATGTTTGACAAACTGCATAACACGTTGTGGCGTCAGATTATCCAAGCTGTCTTGATAGATTAAATTAGCTTTTTGATTATCACTAAAAATCTTTTGCATTGTAACTCCTTTATAGTCCTAAATTCTTGACGGCTTGCGCACGTTCTTGATAGCTCATGTAGTGATTATTTGCAACGAACATGTATTGTTCCATTGCATATCTCAAGGCATCACAATTATGTACAATAAAACCACCATTAACAGCAAAGTTATGGTGGTTTCTTACATACATGTCATAAACGTCTTCATAGCCGGAAAATTTAATTGACTTTATTTTCACGCCTTTTGGCAAACGAGAGCTTCGAGGCGCAACTACGTGAGCAGGTTTCTTTTTTTGAATATTTGTTTGCGCTGAATTTATTGCCACAAATTACACACGTCCTTTCTACATCATCAATGTGGTTATTTCTACGCCATTTTGACTTGCAAGCGTTGGAGCAGAAACGGTTGTGACCGTTATCTTGTGCTGAAAATGTTTTCCCACATTGTTCACAGACAAATTCCTTTTTGGAATATAGCTTGTCTTTCATCATCTCGTAATGCTTCATGTGCCACTCGTGTCCTTCGGCAGAAGCGTGCCATTTCGGAGCTGATTCAATCCCGAGCTGGTGGAACTCAGCGAACCACTCATGATTGTTTTTAACATTTTCGACACCATGCAAGTGCTGGTGGTCATGCGAAGAAAGACAGACCAGATTGGAAATATCATTGTTGTCTTTGTTTTTATCAATGTGATGGACGTCATAACCTGGCTTTATTGTACCGTGGTACTTTTCCCACATATAGCGGTGCAATCGTTTCGGCTTTATTTCTTTTGCGATAAACTGGTTGCACTGCCAATATCCGCTTTGTTTATCCTTTACAAAACGATAGCCATCAACAATAACAGATTTCATAAGATCATCTCCTTGCATACATTATACCATGCATAGAGTATCTTAGTGAACTAAATTGAGATAATCTCATCATCTTCTGTCAAATCAGCTAACTCTTTCCAACCATTTTTGGTCAGAAACTTATGGTCTGATGTAGCTTTGACTGTTCTTCCGTCTTCCAGCTCGACTTCAAACACTGGCGCATGTTTTCTTGTCTTACATACATTGCTAAACTCATCAACTACTACATTTCCAGTTTCAGTATCAAGACTATAAACATTACCAGATTTTCCTACTAGCTCACTGATTGGCTTGCTACCGTTAGTAGTCTCAACCAATGTATTACCAGTCAAGCAGGCGTGGTTATTTTCATCTTTAGGCTTGTTTAACCAGTTGCCCAGCTTATCTTTGTCATACACATAAGTGTTCATCTCACTTAATAGTCCTTTAACTCTTGGGTGTATAACATAGTGATAGCTCTGCATGTACTGCACGCCTTGAATCACACTGTCTTTACCCTTACCAGCCGTACGTAGATTGGGTACACCGTAAACACTAGCTAATTCAGTTGTTAGACGCTGTTCTGCGCTATCTGCTGTGATTGGCAAGCCATAAGCCTTATGTTGCGCTAATGCCTGCGCAATCGCCTGTGTGAGCATTCCTTGTTGATAGAACTCATCATAGACATAAACAACTCTGTTTGTTTGGTCTATCGCCATGAACTCACCAGCGGTTGGATCGTGTTTAAATCCAAAGTCTAATCCTATTGACTTAGGCAGTTTAGCAATCTCTTCCATGCTGAAGTCTCTTTGTTCAAACAAACCGTCAAACACAAGCCCCTCTGATATACCCCAGTCGCCAAACACAGCAACTTTGGCACGATTAGGGTTGCGCACAACCATTTCTTTCATAGCTTCGATAAAATCATCGTTCAGGTGGTGATTATTCTTATATGTGGTTGTAAACGCTAGTGTATTGTTGCGTCTTGTATCAACATCAAAGAACTCACGCTTTAACCAATGTCTGTCACTCCACGGGTTAAATGTAATGACGTGCTGATAAAAGCCACCGATAGGCAACTCGCCACGCATAGATTCAATCACAGTCTGGAATGAATCATCACTTTTTAACTCATAGGCTTCTTCCCACCAACTACGGCATATCTTTCCAACCGTTGTTGTAATTGATGTGATTTTCAAAGGGTCGTCCATTGAACGAAAGAACACCTTTTGTTGTGTCGGCTTGTAAGTTATTTCAAGCGGGCTAACGGTGAATTTGAAGTAATCATCTAGTCCCATGTAGTGAACAGCCCACTTAATGATGGCAAACGTACTATCTTTCTGTGTATTCTGGAATTGTCTTACAACTAACCAATTAACATACGGATAGCGCAATATATCAATCACAACCTTGAATGCGGTGGCTACTGACTTACCACTAGCACGCGCGCCTTTCAATGCAATGTATTGCTGCTTTGATGTGTACAGCTTGTAATAAGCCTTATCAACCATTTCAGGAACATCAATCACTAAATCATTCGCCATTGTTGTCCTCCTGCTCTGGTAACACGATATTCACATTGACACTGCTATTTTGTTCACCGTCCGCCATGCGCTTAGCTTGTATCTGTGCCACATCAGCTTGAGCGCTCAACTTGCGTATCTGTTGCTCAATGAGTTTGTCATTGTTTGGATAACGTTTAAGTATCTCTTTTAAGGCACTAATTCTTGTCTTTAAATCTGCTTCTTTCTCGACTTTCTCAACACTCACAGGAGTTGCCACAACGACCGTTTCTTTCTCTTCACCTCTAGCTATACTAGTAAGCAGTTCAACGGCTTCTGTGTAGCTCATAACGCGTTTTGACGCTATTTCAGCCATGCGCTCTTCTATGTATGCTTTAACCATAGGTTTTGATAGGTTTTCAGCACCTATAACCTGCGCCGTCTTCTTACTATAACCAGCTTCAATCGCTGACTGCGTTGCGTTTCCAGTCTTGATATACTCATCAGCAAACTTCTTCTGCTTTGGCGTTAATTTCATGTCATTGTGTCACCTCCTTTCAAATTCACTGCAAAATAAAAAGCGCTTATGCGCTTAATTCGTTTTATTGCTTGGAGTCTTTTCCGATATCATATCCGATTTTTAAACAACTCAAAGCTATTCCAATGATGGATAATACTAATCCCCATGGTATATCACTCATTTATGTTTCTCCGAATCGTTTAATATTTTTTCTTTCTCATTTAAAAGTTTGAATCTTTTATCAAGCAAGTTATCTATCAGTTTATTTCTTTCATCAATGTCTCTTACAATTTTGCTTGCACAATTCATCATCAAAAATGAAACTAAAAACAACAAAATGGCTAATAACATTAATATTAAAGCGAGATAATCATTATTCATATCCTTCTCCTAAACGTGCCACTCGGCAACTAACTTGTCGCTATCATATTCAAGGGCATATAGCTCTTTTTTGGATAACGTCCAACCGTTCATAATCTCATACTTATCATTGGGCTTAACTGTTCCAAGTTGTCGGCTAATCACACCACCGTTGTCAACTGTCTTCTCGTTATGGAAGTGACCTTTATGGATTTCACGACTGTGGGATAGCGACCAGACACCACCAAACTCATTTGCAAATAGCATAGGCAAGTTCTTAGGTGCTAAGTCACCATGAGCCAACATAATACCCACGTTATCCAATAAATACGCATCACGAAATTTAATGTTGTTCTTAATGACTGCTTGTGGGTACTTGGCTTTCAAATACTCCATGAACATGTACTCCATGTTCCCTGAATGATTGCCTGCCATTTGTTTGATGTGAAGCGTCATACTATTTTGCAACGCAGCAGTGACCAAGACGTCAAAGAACTGTTTAGCGTCCTCAACGGCTTGTACCATATTAACCTCATCAAGTAGCGTGCCTTTTAAAGTCTGTGATGACCACATCTGACTAGAATGGAATAGATCACCCAACTGTTCAATCACAATCGTTTTGTAACCTTTATTGATAAGCTCTAACAGCCTGTCTAAGTGACATTTGACATCAATCATGGTAGTTATACCAAAATGTAAATCAGGAAGCGGTACAACCAAATTGTGCGTGTCTCGTGCAACCTGATTGACTGTGTATTGCTTAATGTCTGCTTTGAACAGATTAGCAATATCCTGCGGCGTTAATTCATCATCTGACTTTGGCTTAACCGTAATCTTAGACTGGTACAAATCAATCAAACCATTCTCTTGGCTGTTCTGTTGCCAGAAGTTATTACGTGCTGATACGATATCCCAATCATCAGGATTAAATCCATGCGCTCTTAATACGAACTCTGGGTCTTTAGCCTGTTCAGAAGTCATTTGCATTGTCGTAGATGATGTTGTGCTACCGTCCTTATTGATGACGATTTCAGTGCCGCGTTTCACATCTTTGACTTTATTATTGGTTTGTTGATTAGGTGTGGTTCTGACACGTCCATTGGTTGAACCTGTGCTAAGATATTGTGATACTGTTCGCCTACTAAAGTTTTCACCAAATTCATCAAACAATCGTTGCGCTATCTTCCTAGATGACAAACCTTGCTGTCCTAGCTCAATAACTCTATTCTTATGTTCATCAGTCCATTTTGTGTAGCCCATTATCGCCACTTCCTATCATCATAAAAGGCATCTTTGCGCTTGTCTGTATTCGACTTGCGTTTAGATGCCTTCTTGTGTTTCTTATTATATTTTTGTTGCTTGTCTAGCCTGCGGTAGATGTTTAATTCATCATCACTAGCGACAAGGCCATACTCGCCATCTATTTTCATAGTTTCTCTTTTCAATAAAAAAGCACCCGTTAAGGTGCGCGTATGTCACATATGTAAAACAGGTCGATTTCGACCTGTTTAGTTTTTATGTACGCAATCGCCTGAGAACCGTCAAAGAACTTAATGCGATTGTTTGCTATGTAGTAACCCCATCGATACCATCTCCGAAGCCAGTAGATTTATATACTGTTGTTTGTTTGCCAAAGCCGCAAAATGCAAACCAACTCGTCAGTCGTTTTTATTGAAATTAATCAATCTGGTTCTATCTTTTTACGGATTATACCGCAGCTCTCTATGTACGCAATCGCAGGCAAGCGACTGCTATTAAGTTGTGCGGACGTACCGCAATGTGAATGTTCTGGACTCGAACCAGACGTAAGCCTACTTTACATTCACTCACAGAAATCGCCTAACTAGTATAAAGTCGCACTATGGAAGTCACTTTAAAGACTTTGGCGGCTATGGTGATAACTGTTATCTCCTAAAAGGAGTATTGACAGGGTAAGGATTTGCACCTTACATATTTGGTTAGGTGCTCAAGTCAGCGAACCCAATAACCCCAAACTACATACGAAGACTGACCGTTTATAGCGTCTACCTATTCCGCCACCTGTCATAATGATAGATATTCCAACCTATCGTATTTTCACATACACAGTGGCTTTTTCCGAAGCGTGTGTAATTTACGACCGCTCGGTGTAACGGTCTTGGTTAGTCATCTGGAACTAATCTATAAGTACAGCTTATATTTAACGACTAATGACTAACCATACATTTGCTTTTAATGGATTAGCAATAACCCTGTTTCAAATTATTTCATGTTACAAATATAGCACCGTTTTATTGTATAAAAAGTCAGAAAACAGCTTGCAATATACATCTGACTACAATACAGCACCGAGAATATGTTTAACCTCTGAACGCCATGCCTTTGCTGTACTTTCGGATATATGGAACTGCTGTGCTACCTTTACCCACGTGACAGACTTGCTTGCATAATAATACGCAACTACTTTCTGCTTGTCTGGCTCAAACGTGGCTATCCAGCGTTCGACATCTTCCTTTTGCTTTTTGAGACTGTTAAGGTATCTGTCTTCATCAACTCGTACGTAAGTATCTTCAATTGGACGTGTATGTTTGTTCTGCGCACGACCGCCACCGATATTCTCATCAACTTCTTGACTGTCATACCGTATTGTTTCTTCACGCTGTTCAATTTTCAACTTGAGACGACCAGAGAAGTAGTCTCTCAAAATGCTATCAACTCTATCCGCCATGTCTCCCTTTCTACCCTAGTTTTCTACAATCACAATTTCCATAAAACTCGCAATACGTTCTTCATAGCCATGCAACTCATCTAACTTACTTTGAATAGATAAATTAGTATCACTCACTAATTTCAAACTGTTATCAATATCAGATAGTTTTGTCACCAGCGACTTTTTGATTGCAGAAATTTCTTTGACTGTTGCTTTCTTTTTCTTTTCGATTAGATCATTAGCGACCTTTTGAAATTTAGCAAAACTTGCAGCATCTAAAATGAC
>NZ_BMBS01000035.1 GCF_014634805.1 Leuconostoc falkenbergense | reverse complement strand
GATAAGCATCGAAAGCCACTCATTATTCATTCAGATATGGGGTCACAATACACGAGTGCTGAGTTTAATATTAAATGTCAAAATTATGGCTTGAAACATTCATATTCACTCAAAGGCCATCCGTACGATAATGGCCGTATGGAAGCGTTTCATTCAATATTGAAGCGTGAAGAGGTTTATTTGAAGGCATACCAAACATTAACTGAAGTCCAAGCAGCCATTGGTTGGTATATCAATTTTTATAATAGTAATCGTATCTCAAATGTTGCTTAATTAACTGAATAAAAATAGTCCAGTTTATTGACTTCTGAGCAATCGTGATGAAATTGATGAAGCTGTGAGACATTATTATGATTAACAATGTTTAAGAAAGTGTTAAGCTGAAAACAACATCATAACAGTGTGAAATAATGAAAGCGTGTGAACATGCTTTTTTATTTATCTTCAAACACTGCTTACTTGCTGGTAAGGATAAATTATGAAAGTACAAAAAATAGAAACATCCAAAGGTAAAACATGGGAGGTAGACGGCTACCTAATCAATGGTGGTCAGAAAGTTAGAGTTAAAAAACGTGGCTTTGATAGTAAGCAGAGCGCTAGACAGTGGTTTAATAATGAGAGTGTACTGTTTGAGAATGGCGAAAGTCGATACAATAAAAAAACAACTCCCGACATAATGACCGTCAAAGAGTTGTATGATATGTGGTTAGAAACTTATCAGCATACCGTTGAAGAGAGTACACTTAATAAAACAATGAATGTATTTGACGTGCATGTCATCCCCAAATGGGGGAATACATTGGTATCAGATATTAAACCACTTGATTTACAGCTTTATATTAACACAATGCAGGGCAAGATATTGCATTATCGTAAGATAACAGGCTATTTTAGGCGATTATTAAACATCGCAGTCAGAATGGATATGATAGCTGTGGATCCATTTACTAAAATTGAAATGCCACGAGAGCGCAGGCAACTCAATAAACCCAAGCAATTCATGGATGTGGACGAGTTCAAAGCGTTTATAGATGTTCTGGATAATCAATATAGCCAGATAAACCAACAGGCATATACATTGCTTAGATTAGGCGCTTTCACGGGGATGAGAACCGAGGAATTACTGGCTTTGCAGTGGCAACATGTTGATTTTGATAATGGCTATATAATGATTGTTCAAGCGTTAGGACGTGGTTTAAATGGTAGCACCTACATCAAAGAACCAAAGAGTGTCACAAGCAGGAGAACATTAAAGATTGATAGTAATATGTTGTCCATATTAGCTAGTTGGTATGATTCTACCTCATATAATAGGAAGACAGACTTTGTTTTTAGTTATCAAGGACGGACATTACAGGTCATGAGACCAAATAAGTGGTTGCATGATGTCAGTGATAAATACCATGTTGCGGTTGGTTTATCCATGCATAAGCTAAGGCATACGTGGGCGACATTAGTGCTTGACCAGGGAGCTACGGTTAAACAGGTACAGACTTATTTGGGACATGCAGATGTATCAATGACGTTAGATGTTTATAGTGATATAAACAAGCGTGCCAGTGATGACACGGGTAATATCTTAGCAAAGTTGGAAATTTAGGGAAACAAAGTGGTAAAAACCGCCATGAGTGTTGATATGACAGGTGTGTAGTAACTCCCGTTAACTCCAATTAAGCTGTTTTACCGTTATTGTCGGTAAACAGCTTTTTTGATTGTTAACCTTGATGTGAACGATCTGATTATGAACGATTAGCTCATCAGAAGTAGGGTGTTATCTTAATCATTTGGTGAATAGTTTTTATTAATTACCAATCGGCTACCAAAGGGATCTGCTAACCAAATTTGATTCGGTTTTGTTGATAGATTTTGATCATGCAATGATTGATTCAGGATTTTAAATAGTTTTTCGTCAATTGTGACGGCCCAGTTGACTAAACCATTCTCATCAGGATGTCGTTGTGTTAGGTCAGAACCAAACCACGTATTATAGGCGTGGTGATGGTGATAGGCGTTGTGAGAGTAGAAGTGTGCGCTGCCCGCGATTTTAGCAGTTAATGACATTTGTAACTGGTCAATAAAAAAAGCATCACCTTTACGAACACTATCACCAACGAAGTGTAGATGGCCAATCATCATACCAACAGGAAAACCCGACCAACCTGCTTCTTTAGCTTGCAATAGCGCTAAGACATCTACTGCTTTTGTACCCATTTTGACTAATCCTTGGTCCCATTGCCACAATGTTTGTTGACGATCGTGATAGAGCTCAATGCCGTTGCCGTTAGGATCATTTAAGTAAAAGGCCTCACTGACGTCGTGGTCACCTGATCCTAATGGATATTCGGCCAAAATTAAGCGTTCTATCAAACTTGCCAAGCTTGCTTTGTTGGGGAAAAGTAACGCAAAATGATACAAACCTTGTCGTTGCTGTGCGGTTTTTTGACCTGAAAATGATAATGTTAAAAAAGGCTGATCTTGATGTGTAAAAGCATAAGAAAACTGACTTGGACTTTCTTCCTTTTCAACAAGTCCTAGCATATCGCGATAAAAGATACGCATGCGATGTTCATCATCTGCCATCAAACTGATGTGGCTAATTTTATAATCTACGTTAAGCATAAAATCTCCATTTACTTACTATTTATTAGTATAATAATATAATTCAAGACTTTTGTCTAGTTTCTTAGTTGTTTGGCTGTTATTCTGCAAATAAATAAAAAATTTAAATCAGGTCTTGACGCAAATAAAATGACTGTTATAATAATATTGTAAGCGTTTTCATGTGTGTGTGATTCGTTTATAGTCTGATACCGTACAATCAGATTACTCCTTAAACAGCACAACATTGTGCCAATTGATCAACGATGAGACTGACAAATTCATCGTTGATTTTTTGTATTTTTATGATAATTGTTATTTTTCTTTATATAATATACAAAATATTGTTAATTAGTTTATTATGTATTTTTGGTCTACGTTTTTGTTAATTTCTGTAATGTCTGTGTAACATAAAGCAGGCACAATGGAAGACATGATAAAGAGAATATTGATTGCAAGCGCCACAATGACGGGAGTTGCATTGGGTGCATTGGGAACACAACTACAAACAGAAAACCAGCCAACAGATGCGGCTAGTCTTGACCAAAAAGTCGACGTAAAAGCAGTTGACGTAGCCGCTGAATCTCTGGCTGATGTTAAAACAATTGCATTACCCAAAGCACAAGTATCAAAGCCTTCAGAGAAAACTGAAGATAGCACTGATAAACAATCAGCGGCTAGCTCTGAAAATGTATCATCACAAAATGAAACTAATCAGACATCGACCGTAACTGAGGTTAGTACTGCTGCTGTAAAGACAGACAACGTTGATAATGTTTCATCAACCAATAATAGCCAAACCTCAGTGACCGCGGTTTCACAAACCCAGTCCACTACGCCAGCAGTATCTGCAGATATTCAATGGTTAATTCAACGTGAAAGTGGTGGTAATCCAAATGCTCAAAACGGTCCCTATTATGGTATCGGTCAATTAACTGAAGCTTACTATGCGCAATACGTTCCCGGCCAAGACTACCGTGGTAATTACGCGGTTCAGTTAGAAGCTATGCAAAAGTATATTGCTGCACGTTATGGTTCAGTTGCTAACGCAATTGCACATTGGCAAGCCAATAATTGGTATTAATAAAACGCGTAACCCGTCTCACGGGTTTTTTTGTTATAATAGATAGAGAAACAAACGAGATGAAAGATGGATATGATGCGCTTAGAACACTTTACACCGACATATATGGTCGAACGAATATATGATTTAACAGTCGATGATTTAAAAGCGCATGGGATTAAAACCGTGCTCGCAGATTTAGACAATACATTGCTGGCGTGGAACAATCCTGAGGGTACACCCGAATTACGTCAATGGTTACAGGACCTACGTGATGGCGGTATTGAACTAATTGTAGTATCAAACAATACGACAAAGCGAGTGGCTAAGGCAGTTGCACCGCTGAACGTAAATTTTGTTTCATGGTCGCTAAAGCCTTTGCCACGTGGCATACTACATATACTAAGGACTCATCATCTTAAGCGCGACGAAGTAATCATGGTTGGCGATCAAATGCTGACTGACGTTTGGGCTGCGCACAGTGCGGGCATTAGAAGCGTTTTGGTGCAGCGTTTAATTGAGTCGGATATGTGGCAAACATGGCTTAATCGCAGTATCGAAAAGTATATTAAAAAAATTGTCTTTAAAGCACATCCATATTTGAAATGGGAGAAAACATTACGTGACAACTGAAATCACTGACGAGTACGTTCAAGCACAATTAGATGAAGGCTTACGCTGTATCGGCTGTGGGGCATTAATGCAAATTACTGACCCAGAAAAAGCTGGATATTTACCATTAAGCGCCTTAAAAAAAGCCATTGATAGCGATGCACTTTTCTGTAAGCGCTGTTTTAGATTACGTCATTATAACGAAATCCAACCAGTCGAATTGACTGATGATGATTTTGCCAGATTATTGCACCAAATTTCTGATACGAATGCGCTGATTGTCTACGTTATGGATTTGTTTGATATGACTGGTTCTGAAATTGCCGGTTTGCCACGTTTTGTAGGTGAAAACAATCCTATTTTAGTGGTGGGAAATAAAGTAGATTTGCTTCCTAAATTGTTAAATCAAAATCGACTAAAGCAATGGTTGCAAACTATGCTTAAAGCTCAAGGAATTAAGCCAGCTGACATTTTTTTAACTTCGGCTGCGCATCCTAAAAACATAGACGCATTACTTGAACGTGTCGACCAATTAAGATTGGATCGTGATGTTTACGTAGTGGGTGTGACTAATGTTGGCAAATCAACGCTGATCAACCAGATTATTAAGTCACGGACGGGTGTTCAGGACTTGATAACGACTTCACGTTTTCCAGGGACCACATTGGACCGCATTGAAATTCCGTTAGCAGATGGTCATCAGTTAATTGACACGCCAGGTATTATCAAACGCGAACAAATGGCACATGTTATTGCCGATAAAGATTTGAAGTATGCGCTGCCAAAGAAAGAGATTAAACCGCGTACTTATCAGCTCAATCCAGAACAGACGTTGTTCTTAGGTGGGCTGGCTAGGTTTGATTTTGTGAGTGGTGAACGGACAGCTGTCACGGCTTATTTTGAAAATAATTTAAATATCCACCGCACTAAATTAAATGGCGCAGATGCATTTTATAATCGACATGTTGGTGAATTACTAACACCAGCGCCACTGAATTTAACAGCTTCGCCGCTTGTCAAACGCGAATTCAATATCATTGAAAAAAGTGATCTTGTTTTTGCAGGATTAGGTTGGATTACCGTACCAGCAGGCATTAAAGTTGCTGGTTGGGTACCAGAGGGCGTTGATGTGCTAATTAGAAAGGCTATGATTTAATGACACTTACAGGAAAACAAAAACGTTTCTTACGTTCACAAGCAAACACATTATCACCCATTTTTTCGGTTGGTAAAAATGGTTTAACGACAACTTGGCTAGAGGAATTAGTGATGGCGATTGCTAAGCGTGAACTAATCAAAATCAGCTTACAGCAAGGGTCTGAAGAAACGGTTGATTCAGTGGCTAACTATATCGAAACGCACTCAAATATTTCAGTCGTTCAAACAATTGGTCGAACAGTGATCTTATATTTACCAGCAGTAGAAGAGAAATATCAGAAAGTTTCAGTTGCTTTAGAAAAAATCTAAGGGTGTCAATATGCTAGAAACAGTAACCATTGCGCCACAAGTCCAAACGGAAACAGCGCCTCAAAAAGAAAAAAAACGAATCGGTATTTTTGGTGGGACGTTTAATCCACCACATATTGGTCAACTCGTTTTAGCTGAAAGTGTTGGGCGACAATTGGGACTTGAAAAAGTTTATTGGATGCCAAATGCACAACCCGTTGATGGCACACATGCTAGTGCCATTGCACCGTCTTATCGTATGCAAATGGTTCATTTGGCAATTACCGACAATGCGTTTTTCGATATTGAACTTTTGGAAATTCGTAATGGTGGCGAGTCGCATACCTTTGATACGATGCGCGAATTAGTCTCATTGCATCCTGAGAATGAATACTATTTTATTTTAGGAGCAGAAAAAATTAAAACATTAGCAACTTGGGATCATATAGACGAGCTGAGTCAACTGGTTACTTTTGCTGCTGGTGTGCGCGAAGGGCAATCTACTTCATCAGATTACCCAGTATTGTGGTTTAACGTGCCGGATATTCGTGTCAGTGCATCAGAAATTCGGACAAGAATTAGAATGAATCAAAGTATTAATTATTTGGTGCCAGAACGTGTGGCCCTATTTATGCAAGAATATAATTTATATCGAGGATTTTATGACTAAATATTTTGATGGCAGTATTGCTCAACTCGAAGAAAAAGTTAAGGATCGGTTGTCAGATTACCGTTTTCAACATGTACGTCGTGTGCGAGATTATGCTATTCAATTAGCGGAAGCAAATGGTGTTGATCCCGATCAAGCAGAGGTAGCAGCGTTAGTTCATGACTATGCTAAAGAGCGCTCGGATAGTGACTTTATAGCTGTTATTAAACGCAAAAAAATGGATCCCGATTTAATGAACTGGGGCAATTATATTTGGCACGGTGTCGTTGGTGCTGAAATGATTCATGATGAACTAGGAATTACGGATTCTGATATTTTAACGGCTGTTCGTGAGCATACTACTGGTGCTGGAGCAACGATGAGTAAGCTTTCACAAGTGATTTTCATGGCAGACTATTTGGAAGTGGGTCGTGATTTTGATGGCGTCCAAGTGGCAAGAGATATTACTAAACAGTCCCTTGAGCAGGGTGTGAAATACCAAATTGTGCATACGTTGGCACGATTGGTGAAAAAAGAAACGCCAATTTATCCCAAATCATTGGAAACTTATAATTACTGGGTTAGGAAAGAAAACTAAAATATGACAACAATTTTAAATGTGAACACAGTTTTGGAAACAGCAGTTGCGGCAGTTGATGCCAAAAAGGCTAATAATATTGTAGCGCTAGATATGCGTGAAGTGAGCTTGATGGCAGATTACTTTGTGATTGCCGATGCTGCCTCTACCAGACAAGTACAAGCCATTGCGACGGAAGTGAAAGATAAAATTGAGGCTGCCGGTGGTGAAGTGCGATTTACAGAAGGTTTTCGTGAAGGACAATGGGTATTGATGGACTTAGGTGACGTTATCGTACACATTTTTGATACTGAAAGTCGTGATTTTTATAATTTGGAACGATTGTGGCATGATGCGCCATATGTTGATTTAACGAGTTTATTAGTAGAAGATTAAACAGGCTGGGACACCTTGTGCCAGTTTTTTTATGTTAAAATTGAGATTATGACTAAGAACATTAATGATAATTACACAACTTTTGCTGCTAAGTATGACCAGCTATTTGATTCAGACATGTATCAGGATTGGTTACTCTATGTAAGGGAACACACCACTGCTACAAGTGTACTTGATCTTGGTGGTGGCGCTGGAAGGTTAGGCGTTTTGTTAGCAGAACACCAGTATCAAGTCACGGTTTTGGACTTGTCACCAGATATGTTGTCTTTGGCGCAGATGCATGCTAATCATGCTGACGTTGATTTGACACTTTTGCAGGCAGATATGCGTGAATTTAGTGATTGGTCGACGACATATCCACTTATTGTCAGTTTTGCAGATGCCTTAAACTATTTACCAACTATTGCTGATTTAGAGGCAGCGTTGTTCCAAGTCTTTGATCATTTGACTGATGGTGGCATGTTCCTGTTTGATGTGATTACACCTTATCAAATTAATGTTGGTTATGATAATTACTACTATAATAATGACGATGATCCAGAAAATATTTTAATGTGGACTAGTTTTGCTGGAGATGAAATTAACAGCGTCGATCATGATCTTAAATTTTTTGTTTATGATGAAACGATTGATGGTTTTAAAATTATGCGTGAAATTCATCATGAGCAAACGTATAATTTGGCTACTTATCAACAGTTGTTACAAAAAGTTGGTTTTAAAAACATTGAAGTTAGTGCCGATTTTGGTCGTGATGAGATTCATGAAGATACGACGCGTTGGTTCTTTAAGGCGGTGAAACCATGAAAGCAGTTGGCTTAGTCACGGAGTATAATCCTTTTCATAACGGTCATATCTATCACATTGAAGCAGCCAAAGCTGCAACTGGGGCTGATGTTGTTGTTGCTGTCATGTCTGGCAATTTTGTTCAACGCGGTGAACCAGCACTTATTGATAAATGGCATCGAGCGCAATTAGCTTTAGCACATGGCGTTGATTTGGTAATCGAGTTGCCGACTTTTTTTGCAGTACAACCAAGTCATCTGTTTGCCGATGGCGCGATTCAATTGTTAACCGCTTTAGGTGTGAGACAAGTTGTGTTTGGTAGTGAGCACGCTGATGTTGATTTTTTGTCTTTGGCACAAAAGGCACCAGACGTTAATCAAAATGATCAATTTAAGCAACATAATCAAACGTTCGCGAGCGTATACGCACAACAACTTTCAGACAAAACTGGTTTTGAGTTAAAAGAACCCAACGATATTTTGGCTTTGGGATACGCAACAGCGGTGTTGAAACAACAATCGCCCATTGAATTAATACCAATTCAACGCGTAGCTGCCGGGTATCACGAGTTACATTTTTCAGAAACACAAGAAATTGCTTCTGCCTCTGCCATTCGTCTGGCGCTTCACAAAAATCGTGTTGAAAAAATCAAAAATGTGGTGCCGAATGATGTTTATCAAACGCTAAACACTCAAGCATCGACAATCAATTTTGAAGAAAAATTTTGGCCACTGCTACAGTATCGTATTACAACTGATACGGTTGGTCAGCTAGGGCAAGTCTACCAAATGGCGGAAGGATTGGAACATCGTTTGGCCTCAGTTATGTTAACAGAACCGGCGCCTACGAATTACCAGAATTTTATTAAAAGAACTAAATCAAAACGTTATACATTTGCCCGAATGCAGCGAACACTATTGTACACATTGCTGAATGTCAAGGTTGACCAAATGCAGGCGGCCATGCAAGATCCTTATTTGCGCGTTTTGGGTTTCACGCCGAATGGTCAACAGTATTTGAATGAAATCAAAAAGCAGGTAACGTTGCCATTAATCAGTAAAGTGGATAATAATTTAGCTAGAGCCCAATTACGTTTAGACTATAAAGCCGGTAAACTGTGGCAACTCCTTGCAGATCATTCGATTGATCAGCAAGATGTCACACGTGCCCCAATATTTGTGGAGAAATAAAATGAAATATGCGAAGAATCAATTATTAAAATATCGTCAAAAACCTTTGGTGTTAGCAGAACAGTTAAATCTTGAAGCTGTTGCCAAACAACGTTTTCCAGAAACTGTTTTAGCCTTGTCACCTTTAGAAGTTGCGGGTCAAGTCAGCTATTTGGATAACGACGATATTATTCTAACGATGACGGTTACAGGTACGATTACCGTACCCTCGTCACGTTCTTTAGAGGCAGTTAAATTGCCAGTTGAAGTGACAATTGATGAACGATACATTGAAGATGCTACACGCCTATCAGATTTTGAAGAAACAGAAGCTGTATTTCTCCTTGAAAATGATGTATTGAACGTTGATGATGCTATTTTAGACAATATTATTGCTACTCTGCCACTACAAATTTTGACAGCGGAAGAAAAAGATAGTGATATTTTGCCCTCTGGAAAAGACTGGCATGTCATCAGTGAAGAAACATATAAGAATGAGAAAATGAGTGATAATGGCGTCAAATTAGACCCTCGTTTAGCAAAATTAGATGATTTTTTCAAAGAATGAGAAAACACTTGCAAAAAATATCAAAATCATCTAAACTAAAGTGAGTAATAGAATATAATATAGACTCGGTTTAGACCGATTTAAAATGTTGAGGACAAAAAATGAGTAAAGTATTAATTGTTGAAGATGAGGAAAACTTGGCAAAGTTTGTTGGTCTCGAACTCAAGCATGAAGGATATGAAGTTGAAACGGTGCACGATGGCCGCTCAGGTTTAGATTTAGCACTAGAAAATGATTATGATGTTATTTTGCTTGATTTGATGTTGCCAGAGTTGAATGGTTTGGAAGTTGCACGTCGCCTTCGCGAAGCAAAGAAAACGCCAATTATCATGATGACAGCTCGAGATTCAGTAATTGATCGCGTTTCTGGTTTGGATTACGGTGCTGACGATTACCTAGTTAAGCCTTTTGCTATTGAAGAGCTTTTAGCTCGCATTCGCTCGCTTTTGCGTCGTATTGCTATTGAGACAGAAGTGAATGACAAGCATCGTTCAATCATTAATTTTAAAGATTTGCGTATCGAAAAGGAAAACCGCATTGCCCGTCGGGACGACCAAATTATCAATTTGACTAAACGTGAATATGATTTGTTATTGACGCTCGTTGAAAACATCAATGTTGTACAGTCTCGTGAGCAATTGCTAAAAGAAGTTTGGGGATTTGACTCAGAAGTTGAAACAAACGTTGTTGATGTTTATATCCGATATCTTCGCAATAAGATTGATGACCCAGAAAGCAAAGCGTCATATATCCAAACAGTACGTGGTACCGGTTATGTTATGCGTAGCTGATTTTGGGAACTAAAATATGGATAATGATAGAAACACAACTGAAAAAGCCGCACGTCGCTTCTCACTGCGTTGGCAGTTAGCAATTGGAATGGCGTCTGGCTTTTTTGTTATCTTTATTATTTTTGCGCTCATTGTAACTTCCTTAGTTGAGAAGTATTATGGTAATCCACCTGATGCAATGATTTTTTGGCTGTGGGCAATTGTCATTATTGGTGGTTTTGCTATTTTTATGTTTGCTTTTTTGTTGACGCGATTAATCTTGAGACCAGTCACGTCAATTGAAAGTACGATTGAAGCGTTTGAAGATGATCCAATGACGGATGTGCGTGTTAGTGAAGTAGGCGCCAATGATGAATTTTCAGATTTAACACAGATTCTAAATCGTACGATTGATCGATTGCAAGGCTTAATTGGCGCGCAACAACAATTTGTTTCAGATGTGTCGCATGAATTGCGGACCCCAGTTGCCATTGTTAAGGGACATATGGAATTATTGAACCGCTGGGGCAAAGATGATCCAGAGGTGCTTGATGACTCAATAAAGTCTTCTCTTGCTGAAGTGCAACGGATGGAAACGCTCATCAATGAAATGTTAAACTTGACACGAGCAGAACAAATTCCAATCGAAAACATCAAAGAAATTACGGATGTTGGTGGTACTGTTAATCGCGTGTATGATAATTTTAAATTGATACATCCGGAATTCATTTTTACGCTTGATGACGATTTATCTCAACAAGCTGAAGTCAAAATTCAGCAGGATCATATGGAACAAATTTTGATTATCTTAGCAGACAACGCTGTTAAGTATTCACTCGATCGAAGAGAGATTCATTTTGCGTTGTCACAAACAGCCAATCGTGTGGAAATCGGTGTGCAGGATTTCGGGGAAGGTTTATCTGCTAAAGATTCTCAACGTGTGTTTGATCGCTTTTATCGTGTTGATAAGGCAAGATCTCGTGCCAAAGGTGGTAATGGTCTTGGCTTAAGCATAGCACAACGGTTGGTAGAAGCTTATGGCGGTGAGATTGCTTTGGAAAGTGCTGAAGGATCGGGTTCAATCTTCACAATTCATCTACCTTTGTACCATGAGGATGAAAATGAAAACACTGGAAATTAACGTATTTGGTGTTGTGCAAGGTGTTGGTTTTAGATGGTTTGCACAACAGGCGGCACAAAAAAATAGTATCGTAGGGTGGGTGAGCAACCGCAAAGATGGTTCTGTGACAATACAAGCCCAAGGAACAGAACAAAATATGGCGATGTTTTTAACTATTATTAAAAAAGGGCCGGGATTTTATAGTCGCGTTGATGACGTTGAAATTGAATCAATTGCGCCGTTCGAATCAAATGTTTTTGCTATTCGATACTAATTCTTGGTATAATTATAATTTGTAATTATACGATGATTTTTAAACACGGTTTTCGAGGAGAAACTTTGATTATGAAACAACTGAAGCGCGTTTTAACTATTGCGTTTGTGATTTTGGATATTGTTTTACTGACGGGTGGCTATGATCAAAATAGTCGTATGTATCGTTGGATTGGTCATCCACTTGCTGAGGTAATGACCAACATTGCTCACTATATTGGTGGGGTTGATGGCATCGGTTGGGCAATTGTGATTATCACAGCTATTTTACGTTTGATTTTGTTACCATTTTTCTTGAATCAACAAGTGAATACAACAATTAATCAAATTAAAATGCAGACACTGAAACCCGAAATTGATAAATTGCAGGCCATTTCACGCAAAGCTGGGACACCAGAAGAGCAACAAAAGGCTAGTATGTCAATGATGTCACTTTATCGAGAAAACGATGTGAGTGTCATGGGCGGTATGTCCTTTTTGACAATGGCGATGCAACTGCCAGTCTTTTCAGGATTGTATTCAGCCATCTTGCATGCGCCAGCCCTAAAAGGCGCTTCATTCTTCAATTTTGATCTTGGTAAGCCTCAGCTTGTCTTTGCGATTATCGCCGGTATTATTTATTTAGCTCAAGCATGGTTAATGATGCAACACATGCCACAAGAGCAGCGTAAAACTTCAGCAGCCATGATGTTTATTAGTCCAGTCATGATTTTTGGTTTTGCGATGATTGCCAGCGGTGCAATTGGTCTTTATTTTGTGGTTGGTGGTATCTTTGCTTTAATCCAATCATTGATTCAACATTTGCAACGGCCGGGCCTTGAAAAGCGTGTGGCTGGTGAGTTTAAGATTAAAAAAACTGCTGATGATTTAATGGCTGAAGCAGCTGCCAAACCAGCTAACCCTTCAATTCTCAATAATACTCAAGCTCCTGGAAAGCCATCTCAAACAAATCAAAGCAAAAAAGGGCGCAATGCAGGTAAACAGAAGCGTTAAAATTATAGTAAACTTTGAGTGTCAACAAGCATAGAAAGAAAAGTACATGGAAAGAATTATTTCAAATCAAAATTCACGCGTTAAGGCATGGGCAAAGTTGTCATCAAAAAAGGGCAGATTAGAAAATCACACCTACTTACTTGATGGCTGGCATTTGGTGGAAGAGGCCGTTAAGGCGAACGCTAAGTTTCATGCAGTCATGGCAACATCATCACAAATGACACTACATTTGCCAGAAGTACCACATGGTGTACCCGCTTTTGAAATCAGTGAAGAAGTTGCTAAACATATTGCTGGCACTAATACGCCACAAGGTATTTTTGCAGAAATCAGTTTGCCAGAAAAAACATTCGACCCCGCATACGTTCATGATGGTGCGTGGCTATTGCTTGACCAAATTCAAGATCCCGGTAATGTTGGAACGTTAGTTAGAACAGCTGATGCTGCTGGTTTTAAAGGTGTTGTACTAGGTGAAGGCACCGCAGATGCTTTTGCACCTAAAGTAGTACGAGCTATGCAAGGCTCCCAATTTCACTTAGAAGTTTTAAATGGTGATCTCAATCAATGGGTTGATGCGTTGACAAATAATGGTTTGCCAGTATATGGTTCTCAGTTGAATGAAGCAGCGCAATCATATCGTGACATTGAGTCAAGCACACAGTTTGGATTGATTTTAGGTAACGAAGGTCAAGGTATGTCCGATGAACTGGCAGCTAAAACGACGGCTAATTTGTATATTCCGATTCAAGGACAAGCAGAGAGCCTGAATGTAGCCATCGCTGGTGGTATTTTGATGTTTAGTTTGTCTTTGGGGAATGAATAACTGAGTTGCTGTTTCTCTAAAACTAGCGATTTAGGGATGAATTTGCTATAATAGAAATATCGATTTAAGTAGAGGTTATGATTGTGGAAAAGACACTCACCGTTGCTTTGATTGTCGTGGGCTTTATGCTTATCGTCACAGTCATGATGCAACCTAGTAAACAACAAGACGCGTTATCAGCTTTATCTGGTGGTGCTGGCGATTTGTTCGCTGAACGCAAGTCACGAGGATTTGAAGCAGTTATGCGCCGTGCAACGTCTGTTCTTGGGGCGCTATGGTTCATTATTGGTTTTGCGCTGATGTACATTTCAGCCCATTAAAAAACGAATTGGTCAGTTTACGCTTTTTTCGTAGACTGACTTTTTTTATATCGAATGTTGCTTCATTAAGAAGCAAATAATTAATTTAAAAGGAAAACACATGCATTTAGAAGAATTAAAAGCACAGCTGAAAGGGTTTTTGAAAGCCAATTCATCACAGTCTTTTTCAGCACAAAATTTAGCTGATGGCTTACGTATGACTGATGCTGCCGGCTATAAACAAGTGGTTAATGCACTGAACGCGCTCGTTCGGGGTGGAGATGCACTTGATCATGAACAACACTATCAGTACAATCCGAATGCAGGTTATACGTTTGGTGAGTACCGTGCTAATGACAAAGGATTTGGCTTTGTCAAATATGACGACGAATTACCTGATTTTTTTATCAATCCTGAAAACACGTTGCAAGCAATGCAAGGTGACAGTGTTCGAGTCGAAACGATTAAACCGTCGCCTTCACCGGACCGTGGTCCTGAAGGTAAAGTGGTTGAAATTTTGGCGCACACTTACGAGAGAATTGTGGGCACTTTTTCGCTTGGGTCTGATGCTAAGGACATGATTGGCGAACTTACGATTAGCGATAAAAAAGCGATGAGCTTCAAGGTTTTAGTTAGTGGAGAGGGCTTGACGCCAAATGATGGTCAGGTTGTTGTGGCTGAAGTTGTACGTTTTCCCGATCAAATTCACCCCAAAGAGCTCGTAGCAACCGTTACAGAGACACTTGGTTACAAAGATGAACCAGGAATGGATATTTTGCAGATTGTTTACAGCAAAAAAGTTCCCAATGAGTTTCCTGCTGATGTGTTAGCGGATGCTGGTAAAATACCAACAGATGTACCAGATTCTGAATGGGCTGGTCGTGAGGATATCACAGAGCAAACATTGGTGACAATCGACGGTGCAGACACCAAAGATATTGATGATGCGGTTGTTGCTTGGAAGCTAGACAATGGTAATTATCATTTAGGTGTTCACATTGCTGACGTTTCTCATTATGTAACAGAAGGCTCTAGCATTGATCGCGAAGCGTATAATCGTGGCACGTCAGTGTATTTGACAGATCGTGTTATTCCAATGTTGCCACGTAATATTTCTAATGGTATTGCTTCGCTTAATCCCAATGTTGTCCGTTTAGCAATGTCAGCTGAAATGGAAATTAATCCACAAGGTAAAGTTGTTAATCATCGCTTACATACTTCTGTTATGAAGTCACATGCTCGCATGACGTATGATGCAGTAAATAAAATTCTCGAAGGGGATGTTTTTGTCCAAGAAGAATATGCAAACTTAGTACCTATGTTCAAAGTGATGGGGGAGTTGCATGATATTTTGTACAATATGCGTAAGCAACGAGGAGCCATTGAGTTTGACGCACCTGAGGCACAAATCATTGTTGATGACGAGGGTAAAGCCGTCGACATTAAGTTGCGTGAACGTGGTACGGCTGAACGTATGATTGAATCCTTTATGTTGGCAGCAAACGAAACTGTTGCCGAGCATTTTGACAAATTAGAAGTACCATTTTTATATCGTATTCATGAAACACCTGATGCAGAACGTGCCAAATCATTCTTTGAATTTTCAAAGGCTTTAGGACATCCAGTGATTGGGGATCCAAACAAAGTGACACCAATTATGCTGCAAAAACTAATGAATGATGTTGCGGGAGATCCTGCCGAACAAATGATTTCGACAATGATGTTGCGTGCGATGAAGCAAGCTAAGTATTCACCGGATCCAGTTGGACACTTTGGTTTGGGCGCTGATTTTTATACACACTTCACCTCACCAATTCGACGCTATCCCGATTTAACTGTGCACCGATTGATTAAATGGTATGCTCAAAATGGCTATGGTGTATCAGCACAAGAAAAGTATGCCAGCCATCTTGGCCAAATTGGTGAAGATACTAGTACTCGTGAGCGTCGTGCTATTGACACAGAACGTGATGTTGACGCACTCAAAAAAGCTGAATATATGCTTGATAAGATAGGACTAGAGTTTGACGGTGTTGTCAATTCGGCTCTGAAATTTGGTCTATTTATTAGTCTAGAAAACACTGTTGAAGGACTGGTACATATATCAAATCTGACAGATGATCATTATGAGTACGATGAGTCACACGCAGCACTGATTGGACGATCTAAACACCATATTTTCCAAATTGGTCAAAAAGTTCGGGTGAAAGTGATTCGTGTCAATAAGGATGAACGAACAGTTGACTTTATGTTGGTCAATCCGCAAGATGCACCAACCACTACTATACGCGTTGCTTCTCAATCACATGGCAAATTTGGGAAGGGACGAAACCGCGATGAACGTCGTAAAAATGAACGACGTGGCAAGTCAGAAGGTCCAAAAACTAAACGAGGACCATTGGACAGCAAACAGGGGCACAAACGAGATAGTAAACGTAATTTCTAAGGTGGTTTTGAATGGCAAAGAAAAAACAGAATGAACAATATCTTGCTCAAAATCGAAAAGCTAGGTTTAATTATGCAATTTCAGAAACCTTTGAGGCGGGTATTTCACTGACAGGGACAGAAATCAAGTCAGTGCGTGCCTCACAAATTACAATTAGTGATGGCTTTATTACAATACATGATGGTAATGCCTTGCTAACCAATGTCCATATTGCTTCATATGCACAGGGAAATCAATTTAATGTTGACCCCTTACGTACACGGCAACTTTTACTTCACAAGCGAGAAATTGCCACACTAGCAAAAGCTGCACAAGAACAGGGTGTGACAATCGTACCCCTTAAAGTTTATCTGAAACATGGTTTTGCTAAAATTCTGATTGGCATTGGACGTGGTAAAAAGAAGTATGATAAGCGTACTGACATTAAAAAGCGTGATCAAGATAGAGAACTAGCACGACGTTTTAAAAATTAAATTCGATTATCAGTAATAACCGTTTAGTAGCCATCATCACTATTGACCGGAACTCTAATAATCGCTATACTTAATGTATGTGAAAATAGAGTTTCACAAGCTGAAAGGAAATGCTAACATGATAGTTACAATCATTTCAGCGCTCTTCGCAATTGTGATTGGTTATGGTATTGGCTATTATATGCGTAAATCTCAAGATGCACGCCAAGTAGCTTCTACTAAACAAATTGCAGCTAACATTCTTGAACAAGCAAATAAAGAAGCTAAAAGTTTAAAACGTGCAGCTGAAGTTGATGCCAAAGATTTGGCTCAGACTTATCGCAATCAGGTCGACGACGCATTTAAAGACCGTCAAACGCAGTTGCAACAACAAGAACAAAGGCTTGAAGACCGTATCAGTAACCTCGATAAGAAAGATGCGGCCCTCAATCAACGTGATGCTTCTCTGATTCAAAAAGAGAATCAGGTCCAGACACGTTTGGACGATGCAGAAAAGAAACACACGGTTGCCCAAAATTTGATGGTATCACAACAGGAAAAGTTAGAGGAAATCGGTCAACTTTCTCCAGATGATGCTAAAGAACAAATTTTAAGTAAAACAAAGACAACGCTCGTACGTCAGCGTGCTGCTTTGATTAAGGAAGCACAAGATGATGCAACGAGTGAAGCTGAAAAGCGAGCACGTAATATCGTCGTGCAAGCGATTCAGCGGTCGGCAGCAGATGCGGTGGCTGATGTTACTGTATCTGTTGTGAACCTACCAAGTGAAGATATGAAAGGTCGAATTATTGGTCGTGAAGGCCGCAATATTCGAACACTAGAGTCTTTGACTGGTATTGATTTGATCATTGATGATACACCTGAATCAGTTGTCTTGAGTGGTTTTGACCCTGTTCGTCGAGAAATTGCCAAAATGGCGCTTGACGCATTAGTGGCAGACGGCCGAATCAATCCTTCTCGCATCGAAGAGATGGTTGAAAAGTCACGACGCCAGATGGATGAAACCATTCGTGAAAAAGGTGAACAGACCGTATTTGAATTAGGTCTACGCGGTATTCACCCTGATTTGATCAAAATGATTGGACGTATGAATTATCGAACTTCATATGGACAAAATGTGCTCCAGCATTCAATCGAGGTCGCAAAACTTGCGGGAATGATGGCAGCAGAGCTTAAAATGGATGTCGCGCTTGCGAAGCGCGCTGGTTTATTACACGATATTGGAAAAGCGGTTGATGCTGAAGTTGAAGGATCACATGTTGAGTTGGGTGTTCGATTGGCAGAAAAATTTGAAGAAAAGCCGATTGTGATTAATGCAATAGCCTCTCATCATGGTGATGTTGAGTCAATTTCCCCAATTTCAGATTTGGTTGCAGCAGCGGATGGCATTAGTGCAGCTCGACCTGGGGCTCGTAGTGAGTCGTTAGAAAATTACGTTCAGCGTTTGAAGGACTTGGAAGCAATTGCTAACAATTATCCTGGCGTACACTCTGCTTATGCAATACAAGCAGGACGAGAAATCCGCGTCATTGTTGAACCTACTAGAGTTAATGATTTACAGGCCACAGTTTTGGCACATGATATTAAATCAACTGTTGAAGAAAAGTTGGACTATCCTGGTCATGTCAAGATTACGATTATTCGTGAAACGCGTGCTGTGGACTATGCCCACTAATTACAATTAATTGAAGTGTAAAATCAAGTTAAAAAAAGTCGTTCATTGAACGATTTTTTTTGTTATAATTAACCTAATTGAAAACGTTTTATTTTTCATAAAAAGTTAACAAAACGTGATTTTAATAGCATCAACAAGGAGGAGTATATGGAACCTGGACAACTTGCTTTACTGATTTTCGCCGTTGCATTTTTAATTCTGGTGATTTTTATCGGTATTTTCTTGATGCGTTTAACACGATCGTTAGGTGTTATTACGCTGGACGTCGATACAATTGCAAGGTCAAGTAATGAGATACTTGGTAATGCCAACACATTGCTGAACGATGTGAATGGCAAAGTTAAAAAACTTGACCCTACTATCCAAGCGGTGGCTGACTTGTCGGAAACGGTATCACATCTCAATAGTTCGGTGCAAAATGTTACGAACCGATTATCGAGTGCAAAAGCTACGGCCGGTGCTGGAGCAGGTGGTGTAGCAGCTGCAGTTGCAAAGAAAGCAACGTCTGCTGCGATGAACAAATTCAAATCAAAAAAGACGGAGGTCTAACATATGTCAAAAGCAAAAGGTTTATTTTTCGGAATTTTGGCTGGCGCGGCAGCGGTTGTTGCTTTTAAAGCCTTACCTAAAGCAAAGCAGGATCAACTAACTGAAAAAGCGCAGGAAACAGGTGTATTACTACGTGATAAAGCTTATGATGCTGCCTATGCTGCTGCGGATTTAGCAGGAGATGTTACGGAGAAAGCAAAGGCTAAAGCCACAGAACTCAAGTCACAAAGTCAAGAAAAGTATGGCGATCAGTTAGATTCAGCTTCTGGTAAGCTCAAGGAAATTACTGATCAAGCAGCACCGTATGTTGATAAGGCGAAAGACTTTGTATCTCCTTATGTTGCTAAAACACAGGATGCAATTGCCGATTTGCGTGACAAGTTTGCTAGTGAAGACATTGAATTAACGCAAGACGATGTTGATTTGGAATCCGCACTCGCTGATTTGGCTGATGAAGAGAAAGCAGATGAAACAGTTGCAGAGAAAACTTCTGCCGATGTGGAAGAAGTTTCTGCAGAAAAAGCCGTTGATGAATTAACTGACGAAACACCAAAGGCAAACTAATTTAAAAGCTGAACACCTTATAATAGGTGCTCAGCTTTTTTTGTATTGGCAAAGTGTAATTTGGCAAATTGATTAAGGTCTTTGCCATCACGCAGTAGTTGTGCGGCAACTTCATCAACTGCATGCCCTGCGCCAATGGGGAGTGGCATTCCTGCAGATTCGCTAAGCTGTTTGAGTGAATTAAGTTCAACCACTCTAGATAGAATGGAAGCAGCGGCAACGCTTAAATGGTATTGTTCACCTTTCGTCGTGAAGTAAACGTTTTCTGCAATAATACGTGGTTGATGAGACTTGTTAAGATAACGATAATAGGTATCGCGTTGTGCAAATTGATCAATTAAAATTGCTCGTGGTTTTGTTGGTGCAATTTTGTCAAGCACTTTTGCCAAAGCAAAATTGTGCGAAATTGCTTTCATTTGATTGACATTATTATTGGGTTGCAACTGATTGTACTTTTCTGGCATCAAATTAACGACATGATGTGGCAGACGTGCAATTATTTCTGGTGCAATGGCTCTCATTTTTTGATCAGTTAAGGTTTTTGAATCCGCAATACCCAATTGACGGACCCAGTCAAGATCGTCTTCACTGACAAAAACGGCAGCAGTCGTTAATGGACCAAAATACGCACCGGCACCCACCTCATCAGATCCCAAAACAGACCAATTTTTAAAATCAATTGGAATACTGTCCGAATTGTGGTTTGTTTTACTTTTAGGTGTCAGAGTTTGCCATTTGGCTGCTTCAAGACTATGTCCTTTACCTTGAAACATAACTTTGCCAGATTGGTAGCCTGTAATGTGTGTCGTGGGGGTGCGGGCTGAAAAAATAGCACCATTGGGAATCACGTTATTGCTATACTTGGCATAATATTGAGCCATCTTTTGTAATTGTCCGGAAGAAACTTGAATAACTGTTTGCATATTAGCAAGTATAGCAGTTTTCATGGTTGAGGTCGATAACTTGTGTTGCCGATTATCCTGTTTAAGTGTGATGACAAAGTCGAGACTGTAAAAACATGTTGACGAGAGGCATTTTTTTCGGTATACTTAATATTTGTTATGGCGCTATGGTCAAGTGGTTAAGACGTCGGCTTCTCAGGCCGAAATCGAGGGTTCGACTCCCTCTAGCGCTACTAGGTATTTCATGGCGTTGCATAAGGTTTCAAAAACCTTGATGTAGCGCCTTTTCTTATGAAAAACGTTGCACTGTATTTCATAGCATTTCACACAAAATGGGAAACTTTTAGGGAAACATTTTAAATACGCAAGTAGGCAGTGTAACGGCATTTAAGCCGTTTTTTATTTGCAAAAGTGGGAAACATTTAGCACATCATAAAAATGTGGTACATAATCAGAATATATACGAATAAAAATGTATATATACAGTATAATATTCATAGAATACTAAGTGATAGGGGGCTATGGGTATGACAAAAGTAAAACGTAGTATAGCTGGAGCATTAAATACAAATGCCAAAATTAAACATTTGAAAAGTCCCGTAATTAACTTTTGGTAATGACAAAAAATAAAAATGAGGTGTGATCGTGGCAGATAGAACAGATAAGATGTTGAGAGATTATTTTTCAGGTAGATTGAAGTTAATGGCAGAGGTTGAGCCACGATACAACCAGGACATTGCAGACATTACATTTTGTTTGTCAGTCATCAAACCAGAACATAGTGAAGTCATCAAACGATATTACAGCGATAAGTTTATAACGTGGGAAGAAGTTGTGAGTGAAGCAGGTAAAAGCTATTCACAGTTAAAAACATGGCGCAATGACTTTAAAACGTTATTGAATGTGATGACACAACACGGGGATGAATTTATCAAGCTGAGACATGAAGCATTACAAGTGTAGTGCTTTTTTGTTTACAATAAAAAACACCCCCGCCCCCTTGTTACTAGATTGTAGAGCACACACATACCGTTGCCTTATAAAAATGTTGAATTTTGAAAAGTTTTTTTATAGGGGGGGTTATCCCACAATCGTTGATATAAAGGCTTTTATCAATTTCTGTACAAAACACAGGAATGCTGTTATATCAACGTTTACAGCTTACTGATTTCTAAAATGGGCATAGTTTATCACTACTGCCACAAGGGGTACATCATATTTAACGTAAAAACTACCCCCTAAACCCACCCTAGTTTTTGGAGTTAGGGTTACTTTAGCTACCACTTTTAAGCCTATTTTTGAGTCAAGAACCCTTTAACGTTGCTAGATTAACCTTGTCAAGACCCCCCTATAAAAAATAATCGAAAATTGTTGTTTCGACACAAGACGAGCCCTATGTGTGCGCTCTCCGAGACAGCAAAGTGGGGCGGGGGTGTAAATTATATAAGACTACAAGTGTAAACTAAAATTATTTACTGCTTATCATCCCCGTATAATTTGTTATGTCACTTTGTTTCAGAGTGCTAAAATGGGTCACAGATATTTTGTTGTCCCTCAAGTGGATAACGCCAGCTATCGCAGAGAGTTATAGGGGATGTTTGTTATCGTTTGAAACGATAGCGAGATAGTCCGAGGTCGTTTGAAACGACCAAGAGATGAGTTCGTTATAAATTTGATTGATAACGGATATAATCTCATCCCCGTATCAGTGCTTAAGATATAGCTGGTGTATTTGTTTTAAAACAAGCTAGATAGCGTGTAAATTTGCGTTGTATCTATTGTTGAGTGTATTTATACCAGACAGACATTAAACGCTTAAAATGGCTGTAACAGCGTAATGAAATGCATAACAAAAGGCACGGACTAGTGAAGTGAACCCCAATAGTTGGACAAAATAAAATTAATTAACTAACAGACTCAGTGGTGAGTTGTCGATATTGAAC
>NZ_BMBS01000034.1 GCF_014634805.1 Leuconostoc falkenbergense | reverse complement strand
ACACTCAACTGGCAATCACCACGAAAGGTTTTTCAGCAGTTTGCAGTGTTCGGTTAATTCTTGCAATCTACCATATACTATTTGGACTATGGATCATAGAAAAGATTATACTTGATAAAATCATGCTACCTATTTGACCTACGAAGTATCCCTTTTTCAGTAGAATTCCTCTACATACTATTTCCTCAATTATCGGTGAAAAAATACATAATGACACAATATAATACAACAATGCTAATTTATCATGAATTATTGTTTTGAATGTTGATTGTAGTAATTTTGCATTGCTTCCTGTTTCTTGTACATTTGGCTGCATAAAAATTAGTCCATATAAGATAACAACCATTGCTAAAAGTGTTACTAAAACAGTTATTATATTTAAAAACACACTGGTATTATGAGGCTTAGAATTGCCAATATTTTTTTTTAAATAAAAAATCAATCCGAATACTACCGATAATTTAACTATTACTCCCAAAATAATAAATATAATTTTTTCTGTAATGTTAGGACTCTCTGTATTGTAATCAAAGATTTGTGCTACTACAGTAATGATTATAAAAAATAGGAAACTTTCTAAAAAATAATTTACAAAGTTCCCTATCTTCTCTTTTATGGCTATATTGGTCATTTTTTAGTAGTGCCTTCCATGTCTGTTTTGGCTAAGTCACGTAGCTTGGCTAAAGATAGACGTGTTTTGTAATGAGCTAAAACCATGACAAGTGCAGCTACACCACAATCACGTTCATCGACTTGTGCGATATAATTTAACTTTTTTGTCAATGCCAGGCCTCCCAAAATAAATATAAAATAGTAGCATACAATTTTATAATCAAACACGATAATATGTTTGAAAAATGGTGCATAATAGGACTAAATCTGATAGTATGTAAGCGCATACAAGAACCTTGTCATGACACTAAGTAAGACGCTGTAGCAAGATAGGAGGACTCTATTGACTGTATTTTACCATGATAAAGAAGTTCGCGTTTGGGAAATTAGCAAAGATAAAGAACTGCCTGAGTGGGTTCAACACTGTTTTGATAATAATTCTATGGTCTGGTATGACAATAAATTGAAAGTCCTTGTAAAAGCTATAAACCCTTCTTCAAAAAGAGATGTTAAACTAGGGCTTCTCGATACGGCATTAGGTTATTATGGCGGTGGGTTTGTAATGGGGAATGTAGGCGATATTTTTGATTCTACCAACGGTAGGATTATGTCAAAAAAGAATTTTCTCAATCATTATGATATAAGAAATTAGAATTGATAGAAAAAATTAATTTTTAAATTCGTAGAGTCAACTAATCTGTTTAGTTAAAAGACACGCGAAAGAGAGATTAAAGTTATGAAAAGCTATTTAAGTAACTATAAAAAGTTATCTCATTCAGAGTGCAACAAAATTAGCGGATGACATTGGATTGGCGACGTTTTAGGGGTAATTGGACATGTATACCATCCAGCCGACCCTCATAAGGTTCTAGATCAATTGAATGGCAAGACGCAACCTAAACCTGAACACCAATATAGTCCATATGGGTATTATTAATTTAACGAATTAACATAATGCGTGTTATCAGAATAAAGAGCTTAACTCTGATTATTAAAAGAGTTAAGCTCTTTATTTTTTGATTTAACAATATCTAATTAAAAATGATTGTCAAATAATATATTTTATTTTCCCCCCAGGATTGCAGATTGCTAGCACAACATTCTATTTTCTCAATGGCAGTTGCGGTATAAAATAGACACTACTAGTTAATAGTAAAACACGCAGTCCCGCACTAATATAGATGCCAGCTTGCTCATCAATATTAGTGCTAGTTACTCCCTTAAAAATAGCAATGCTCAAAAAATACATAAAAGCAGTGACAATTGCAAGTAAGGCCCATTTATTTGTATATAAATTAACTGGTTGTTGTACTGTTGAAAATAAGACAAACAATGCAATCATGCCTATAATTAACGCAGTCACCTTGTAAATCGGTAAAACATGCATGTAATTTGAGAAAATGGAAACTAATAAAAATAAAGCATTCGCGACATAAGCAATCGCGTACAAGATTTTTTGCTTATTTAAACTATGATCAATTGTTTCAAAATGTTCAATCAATTCTATATCCTCCTTCATTAATTCATCTAATGACACATTGTATTTGTTGCTGATGCTTAGAATATCAGTTATGCCAGGATAGCTTTTCCCATTTTCCCAGCTAGATATTGTTTGGCGTGTTAGATGTAATTCTTTCCCTAGTTGCTCTTGTGTTAAATCAAAAGCCTCTCTAATCATTTTTATTTTCACACCAATTAACATTGACACATCACCTCTTTCTAGAAATTAATATAGCGATAATCTGTTAAAATTTAAAGCAAATAATATTAACATTCAGCAATTCAGCAAATAAATACTAGATAATTTTTATTTGGTGCTGATTCGCACCCAAGAATTGTTTACGAGTGTGGCGAATTTTTAGGGTCTATAATTGACAAATAGTCCCTCAGAAACATTGAAAGAATAACCCCTAATATCTATAATATAGATGTTGGGGGTTATTTGTTTTAATATTAAAGAAATAACTTCTTCTATTTGTCATCAATACTAAACAATAATTTGTACAAAGTGATTATTTCTTCTAGTTCTTCACGCGATACATGATCGACAATAGTTTCATCAGTGACATGTCTTGCCCGTAAATCTAAGGCTATGGTTTGATCTAATAATACTTTTCCATATACTGTTCCACCTACAAAAACACCCAGAAATCACGCCGTTTTAAGCTGAAATCCGGGTTTTGAAAAATTTTCGGAGTCCGGCAACTCTCGGTGCCGAAAAAACCTGTCCATAATCTTGACATCAGCGCCTATTGCTTTTATTTTTCATAAAAGTACGAACATTATTTTAAATTTGTTCTTGAATATATCAGTCAATTGATTTAATCTTATACTTATCAAAATATAAGCAACTCGTTTATATAGGAGGAGAATGAATGTCGTATTTTAGTAGGTATTTCCCTAAGGCACGGGACTTAGAGGAAAAATTATTTAATAGTCCTGAATTAGGATTCAAGGAGTTTCAGACTAGCAAGATAATCGAGAACGAGCTGAAAAGGATAGATCCAAAGTTAAAAGCCGAACATTATCTTAAAACAGGGCTTAAGGTTGTTTTTGATAATCATCGAAAAAAGACAATTGGCGTTATTGCAGAAATGGACGCACTGTATCAGCCTAAGCATTTTAATGCTGATCCTGAAACGGGTGCTACTCATGCATGTGGACACTATACCCAAGTAGTAATTGCTCTAGCAATGATCAATGAGTTAGTTAAGAGCTCAAAATTAAAGGATTTTGGCACTAATTTGGCTTTTATTTTTACGCCTTCTGAAGAATTTGTAGATCTGGACTGGCGGCAGAAACAAAAAGATGAGGGGAAGCTAACTTATTATGGTGGCAAACAAGAAGCTATTAAACAGGGAGTTTTTGATGATATAGATTATTGCGTTTCAGTACACGCTATTGGAGAACAATTTAAAAATCGTACTATAGAACTTAATTGTGATTTAGCAGGCTTTAATTTTAAGTATTTTGATTTTTATGGGAAGGCAAGTCACGCGGCCTTTGCGCCAGAAGCTGGAGTTAATGCTCAAAGTATTGCCACATTGTTTACAACAGCACTTGCTATGCAGCGTCAGCAGCTTAAAGATCCTAATCGAATTCGCTTTAATCCTGTAATGATTGGTGAAAATACTGAATCAATTAACGTAATCCCTGATCATGTCAAAATGGGTTCTGATCTAAGATTCTTTAATGTGAATTATGCTCAAACAATTATGCAGCATTTTGATAATGCGGCTAAAGGATGTGCTCTAGCATTAGGCGGGCAAGTTGAGATTAATACGCAAGTAGGCTATTTACCGCTACATTCAAATCGTGATATGAATGCGTTGGTTAAAAAGACGTTTGAAGCGGATGATAGAATACCAGACCTAATTGATGATCGTGGCTATATAATGGCAGCTGGTGATATTGGTGACGTAGGCTTTCTGATACCCACTATTCAAATCGGTTATGGCGGCTGGGAAGGAACTATTCATGGTTCGGACTTTAAACTAATTGATCCTGAATTTGTACTAAAAATTTTCCCAGAGTTTGTGTTTAATAGTGTACTAAATATTTCGCATAATTTAGGGAAGGTAAAGTCTTATCGACATAGTAAAGAAGAGTATTTGCAAGCGCTAGAGGGGATGGAGAAGTAATAATGAAGCACATTAAAAACTATGGGCCATTAATTTTGCTGGTTTTGTTGATTGATCTAATAGCTGAAATGATTGGGATGCAGATTTTTTCATTAGGTAAAATAACAGTTTCAATTTTGCCATTGGTGTTTGCCGTAATTTTCGCTATTTTAATTTATTTAATTCCTTGGCATCCCATTAAACGCTTATATAATGACAAGCGAGTTAAATTCGCAGGCAAATATATGATTTTAATTATGTTGCCACTAATGGCTCGCTATGGTGCTAACGTAGCTCCTAATATTAATGAAATCCTCTCAGTAGGCTGGGTATTTTTAGTGCACGAACTGGGTAATTTAGGGACAATTCTCTTCGGCTTGCCTGTAGCGTTGTTTTTAGGATTAAGACAAGAAGCAATTGGTTCGACATTGGGGTTAGGCAGAGAAGGAGAGTTAGCTTATATTAGTGAAAAATATACCCTTGATTCACCAGAAGGACGAGGAGTATTAGGAATCTATTTGATTGGAACTATCTTTGGTTCAATTGTATTTTCGATTTTAGCTCCTTTATTGTTGGGAATGGGCTTTAGCTATAAGGCCGTTGCGATGAGTTCCGGCGTTGGTTCTAGCTCGATGATGACAGCTGCTTCAACGGCTTTGGCTGCGATTGTGCCCGACCATAGTGAAACTATTTTATCTTTTGCGGCCGCAAGTCAATTGTTAACAAGCTTCATTGGCACATACATTATGTATTTCTTGGCCGTGCCCTTGCAGAAATTCATGTATATTCACATCACGCATTTGTTAGATAATAAAAAAGAGGAGTATCCAGAACATGATTAGAGAGAATAACTTTTTTAAATTGGGTCGCGATGCATTAATTTTAGCATTAAGCGTTAGTTTAGTACTTTTTGTTCAATGGATAAAGTTATTGAAAAATTCGAAAAGTACGCCTATTACAACGGATACTTTCATTGGATTAGGTCTATTATGGTTGTTTTCTCTTTTGGGGATTATCATTAGCATGTTAATGAAAAGAATGCCTTGGAAGATTGTTCAAGGTTTTCCGATTCTAGGTTGGGTTTCAATTGTATCGTTAATTTTTTGTTTAATCAGTTCGTATTGCGTTAGAGTAATTAATGCCGTTGACTTTTTATCTTTGACTACTTCGGTATTAGCTTTTGCAGGTATTTCCGTCACTTATCGATTGAAGGATTTAAGTAAAATCTCTTGGAAGATGTTGATAGTTGCTTTATTTGTATTCTTCGGGATGTACTTCATGGATGCTCTAATATCACAGATTGCCCTTAATTTAAGTGGAAAATAAACAAGAGACTAGATTCTACATGGAGTCTAGCCTCTTTCTTTGACTTACTGAGGTTAATTTTCTATTAATATAAAAAAGCCACGAGCTATTCTCGTGACTTCTTTAAGTAAAACAAATTACTTGTTAACTTCAGCCTTGAAAGTCTTACCTGGCTTGAATGCTGGAACGTTAGTTGCAGCGATTTCAATTTCTTTGCCAGTTTGTGGGTTGCGACCCTTACGAGCAGCACGGTGACGAAGTTCAAAAGCACCGAAACCAACCATTTGAACCTTGTTGCCTTCAGCAACGTTGCTCTTAACAGTTTCGATGTAAGCGTCTAAGACCTTGTTGATGTCGCTCTTAGTAGCATCAGCCTTTTCAGAAATTTGGTCTACTAATTGTTTCTTAGAAATAGTTTCCATGAAATATACCTCTTGTCTCATAAAAAATAGGGAGTCTGATTCATCGAAACAAGGCGATATTCGCCTCGTATCAATAAAGACCAGTATCTAGATTAACCATTAGTCTGACCTTAATTTCTTAAATATTTATTTGACTTAATTTTCTGCCGAAATCATCCAAATAGCTATGACCTGCTGTTAAGCTTTCGATTGCTCCATGATGAATGCCTAGATGAGCTTCATGCGTCTTTCTTAGGCTGGCACGAACTGCACCTTTCAATTCTTCCTGATCACCAATATCGAGCTGTCCACCTGCAAACTCACTGCTAAGCCAGTATTCCAGCTCATTGTTTTTGATACAAGTTAGTACACACAGAATTCCTTCGGCACCATCTTCTGACCAGTATTTTCCTTGCCCTTTGACGTGATAAGTAGCGACGCTGCTTACTTCCAGGATATTTCTTACTGCCAAGACGCTATAATGCTTGTACTTATCAAAGCCCATGAATTTATCTAAAGGATAGCGACTTTTTTGCCCAGCTTTAACGTACCTTCTTCTGACATAAGTCACTTCGCCAAAAGCCATATTGATTGAACGTTGATTCTTCTTTTCAATTTGGTAGTCCTGATTCTTCATTGATTCACTTAGCTCTTGATCTACTCGTTCCAAGGCTAAGGACATCAATTCTCTGATCAAATTGAGAAAGAAAAAGGCTATAGCTTTTTCACGCTTAATAATATTAGTTTCAGACTTTATAATTTTGACGATTTCAGTTACAATTAATTCCATAAAAGACCAGCTTCTAATGTGTTTTTTTGCTTAACATCAGACTACTGGTCTTTAATTCTACCAGATTCAGCAGATACTAGACAGGTTCTAAGAGGCATTTCACCATACTAACAAGAAAACCAAAAATTCCCAGATCATTAATTTAACATATCGTATCAAACCACGCCTGGAATATTATCTAGGCGTTTTTTTAATGTCATGGTATTTTCTGGCAGAAAGGTTGCATTATTGTGACTACAGTTGTAAACTAATAAGTGTTAAGAGACTACAAACGTAAACTTAGAATTCAATTAATGGAGGAAGCCAATTGAAGGATGCAAAGAATGTAACCATCACCGATTCTGAATGGATGGTTATGAGAGCAATTTGGACAATGGGACATGCGACTAGTCGTGAACTAATCGATGCTATGAACGAATTAGAAGGCTGGTCAGCTTCAACAACCAAAACGCTACTTCACAGGTTGATTCAAAAACAGGCGGTTGCGCAGCATGGCGGCAGTCGACCATTCACGTATAAGCCGGTTGTTGGCGAGAAGGAATCAATGGCGGCAGCGGCAGATGATTTGTTTGACCATATGTGTGCGATGCGGGCTGGTTCAACAATTGCCGGCGTTATTCAGTCAAGGGAACTCTCACGGGCGGATATTGCGAACTTACAGGCGATTCTAGCTGAAAAGGCCAAAACAGCGCCCGAGGAAGTTCAGTGTAACTGCTTGCCAGGTGATCAAACGTGTTAAGACTGTGGTGTTCTGTTTACTTTTAGGATTGCTGCACAAAAATCCAGAATCTGGGATTTCTGATGGCGGAAACTTATTTTTAGGGGGTCGATAATCATGGCAAATAAAGAGGAGCATATGAACATGAAAAACATGAGTGCTAAGAATATGGAAAATAATGAATCAAATATGAGTCATATGGATCATGATGACATGAAAATGGATCACGATATGACCGAAACGGATCATAATCAAATGAACATGAATCACGAAACTATGAATATGAGTGGGATGAATCACGGTGATATGGATATGGCTGGGACCGACATGATGATGCACGGTGGCTCAATGATGCATATGGGGAATTTGAAAGTTAAATTTTGGGTCTCCGTTGTCTTAGCGATTCCAGTTTTACTGTTAGCACCAATCATGGGTTTAAACGTTTCCATCCTTAGTTTCAGTTCACCGCTAATTGTTGGCATTATCATCGTTTTGTTTGATACAGCACTTTACTTTTATGGCGGAATGCCATTTTTAAAGGGGGCTAAAGCGGAAATTCAGGATAAATCTCCTGAAATGATGACGCTAGTAACCCTTGGAATTTCCGTTTCGTATTTCTACAGTTTGTACGCATTTATTGCCAACAACTTCTTGAACCCGGCAAATCATGTAATGGATTTTTCGTTCGAACTTGCAACCCTGATTTTAATTATGCTTCTAGGACACTGGATTGAAATGAATGCATTGATGGGGGCTGGGAATGCCTTACAAAAGATGGCGGCCCTGTTGCCTAAGACGGCCCATCTAGTTACAGATAATGGTGAAACAAAAGAAGTGCCAGTATCTGATTTAAAAGTTGGTCAAGCTTTCCAAGTGCGTTCAGGTGAGAGTATTCCAGCCGATGGTGTTATTACGGCTGGGGAGTCGACCGTGAATGAAGCACTGGTAACCGGTGAATCTGCTGCCGTTACCAAGAACGTTGGCGATAAGGTCATTGGTGGTGCAACCAACAATAACGGGACGCTAACGGTTAAAATTAGTGGTACTGGTGACTCCGGCTATCTTTCTCAAGTAATGAAAATGGTTCAAAATGCCCAGCAAGCTAAATCTAAAGCAGAAGATAAAGCTGATTTAGTTGCCAAGTATCTATTTTACGCGGCACTTGGTGTTGGGATTATTGCTTTCTTTGCCTGGTTACCCCAGGGATTGGCGACTGCAATGACGATCATGGTGACCGTCTTCGTGATTGCTTGCCCGCATGCATTAGGATTAGCGATTCCATTAGTGGTTTCTCGTTCTACTACGATTGGCGCTCAAAATGGGCTATTAGTTCGAAATCGCCAAGCCATTGAAGCAAGTCAACATGTTAGCCACGTTCTCTTGGATAAAACTGGCACGTTAACAGAAGGTAAATTTACGGTGAATGCATTGATTCCAAATGATGGGATTGACGAAACAACGTTATTAAGCCGACTGGCCGCCCTTGAAAATAATTCGACTCATCCGCTGGCCCAAGCAATCATTACTGAAGCCCAAGCGAAGGACATTGAAGTCGTTGCGGCTGAAAAGTCTCAAAATATTCCGGGCGTTGGTATTTCCGGTAATGTTGATGGCACTGACTATACGATTGTTAATGGTAACTATTTAACGAAGCAAGGGATCAGGTTTGACGAGGCCGCTGCTGATAAATGGGCTGCTAAGGGTAATTCCGTCAGCTTCCTATTGCAGGGCACCCAAGTTCAAGGAATGGTTGCTGAAGGCGACACCATCAAAGCGGGTGCTAAGGAATTAATTAGTGGTCTTCAGAGGCGAGGAATTACCCCCGTAATGCTCACTGGCGATAATCCAAAAGCCGCGGAACACGTTGCTAACTTACTAGGATTGACTGAATTCCATGCAGGCCTATTACCAGATGATAAGCAAAAGATTATTGCTGATTATCAAGCAAAGGGCAATCACGTCATCATGGTTGGTGACGGCGTAAATGACGCACCAAGTCTTGCCGCGGCCGATATTGGAATTGCAATTGGCGCCGGAACCGATGTTGCCATTGATTCCGCTGATGTTGTGTTGGTTAAATCAGAACCCAGCGATATTTTACATTTTCTTGATTTGGCTAAAATCACAAATCGGAAAATGGTTCAAAATCTCTGGTGGGGAGCAGGCTACAATATTGTCGCAATTCCACTCGCTGCCGGTGTGTTGTCATTTATTGGAATCATTCTAGACCCAGCCGTTGGTGCTGCGGTCATGGCGATGTCGACAATTATCGTGGCAATTAATGCGATGGGATTGACTGGTGAAAAGATTAAAAACGTGTAATTAAGTGATGACAAAAAGAGGAGAAAGATCAGCTGGTAGTCTGGTCTTTCTCCTCTTTTTGATCATCATGTTAATTACTTATCTGGTTGCTCAGTTAATTTCGCCAATTTTTGATGCAGCCTAATGTCATATTGCCTGGTAATTGGCATTAACACCGCGACCACCCCGCAAATGGCAGCACCGATTCCTGCAATCACAAATAGGCGTTCAATACCAATCACATCAGCTAGGGGACCGGCAAAAATTAAGCCAATTGGTCCAGCTAGATTCGACAAAGAATTCAAAACGCCTAGAATCCGCCCTAACTCTTCTGCTGGATAACTTTGTTGAATCATTGCCATTAAAAGCGTTGTAAAAAACGGGGTCGCAATTCCTTCAATGATGTTTAAAGCTGCGAACCATAAAAATCCGGTTTGGTTACCTGGCAAAATGCCGCTAATACCGGTTGGAATGCCAACCAGGAAAAACGCGATGATTACGGGCTTCATCCGGTCCTGCCACTTACCAAAGAGGCCAATGATAGTGCCGCCGATTAGCATGCCAGTTGAATAAATGGCTTCAATTAAGCCAGCCTGACTAACGGTTCCCTGAAAGTATTTCATGGTCATGAGTGGATACATGCTGGCAGCAGGCATGTAGGTTAGTGTGAAGACGGCGCCGATCAACGTAATGTACCACAAGCCCTTGTTGTTCGTAAGTTGTTTGATCCCCAAGCGGGTGTTGTGGAGCACATGCATTGGCTGATCAATTTTTTCATTGTTAGGAATTTTAACCCACGTTAAAATACAAATCCCAATGATGGCCCCAAGTACGTCTAACAGAATCAAGTACTCGATGGGGATAAACGCAAATAAAAACGCGCCCAGTGCTGGGGCAATAATCATATTCGCGGATTGCACCATTCCCAGTTGGCCGTTCATACGGGTAATTTCTTTGTCTGGCACCATTGTGGGCATTACCGATTGAATCGTTGGCATCTGGAAGGTTTGCGCACAAGACCGCATCAGTAATGAAATAAAAATGAGCCAAAGTGGAAATACATGAAAGACCGTTCCGGATACGGAAAGAATAATAGCGAAACAGGCAGCAAAAACGTCCGGGAAAGTTAGGAGGCCTTTTTTGTTCCACCGATCAAGCATAGGACCAACAAACGGACTAAGAATCACCATTGGCAGCATTCCTAAAATAGTAGCAATGCTCAATACCGTTGCTGAACTGGTTTTCTTGGTCAAATACCAAATAGTGGCGGCCTTCTTGATTATCAAATAATTTTTCACCACTTCTATAAGCGGCGCTAGCAATGGCACTGCATCCTTTACCAGCACTATTATATAATGACCCCTCAAAAAGACTATTAAAACAGCCCCCATTATCTGACTAGTAGATAATGGGGGCTGTTTTTTTGTTTAATGTTATAATAGATCTTAAAATGCTGGACTGAATTGAATGGTCAAACGTTGGTTTGTTGCTTGGGCGATCTCAGATAGTATTTTTGTTGAAGCATTCATCGAACCATTTTCAATGCGTGCAATCGTTGATTGTGGTTTACCAATCAAATTGGCAAATTCACGTTGGCTCAATCCCATATTTGCACGAAGGTCACGAACTTTCACTGCTACCTCTAAATTAATATTTTCTTGCTCAACAATTTGTGCAAATTCAGGATTTTTTTTACTACGTTCAGCAACGTATGCATCAAGTTTACTCATTGATTTTCCTCCTTATTCAAATACTGACTGCGTCTATTCCGAGCGATTTTCTTTTCATTTTCAGGTGTCTTTTGCGTTTTTTTCGTGAAAGCGTTAGTAATAATGTATTGACTACCTTTGACTTGAAAGTAAAGAGCCCTTTGAATGTTTGAAGATCGTTTAGAACGAATTTCATAGAGATTATTTTCTAGCTTTTTTACCCATAATTGTCTTTCCGCCACTAAGAGGCCATTATTTTCAATATTTTGAATGGTTGCAATTAATTTAGCAGCATCTTTATCAGGTAATTGATCTAAGAACTGTTCAAATTCAGCCCAATCGTAATAATCAAACTCAAATTTTTCCATAACAACATGATAGCAGATGCGCTATCATCAATCAAATTATTAACTTTAAAGGAGTAGCCAATGGTGCAACAAATTGTCCTCCCCATCAAAGACTCCAACGTCTTAAAAATGGTGCAAGACACCTTATTAGATAGTTTTCGGGCGGGTCGCCGCAACTACACTATCTTTCAAGTTGGCAAAGCCACTCTACTGCGGGTGAGTGATGTGATGACGTTAAAGAAATCGGATGTCTATAATCCCGATGGGTCTGTTAAAAACACGGCCTTTATTCATGATAAAAAGACAGGTAAAGCGAACACGTTATATTTAAAGCCCGTGCAACAAGACTTGTTGCAATATCATGATTGGCTAGTCCAACAGAATATCACTTCGGATTGGTTATTTCCCTCAACGTCCCATCCAGATCGACATATAACAGATAAGCAGTTTTATAAGGTGATGGCACGCGTTGGTGATCTATTAGGTATCAACTATCTAGGCACACATACGATGCGTAAAACAGGCGCTTACCGCGTCTATACACAGTCAAACTACAATATTGGTTTAGTCATGCACTTATTGAATCATTCGAGTGAGGCTATGACGCTTACTTATCTGGGGTTAGATCAAGCAAGTCGCGAAACAATGTTAGATCAAATTGATTTTGGGTAATAACGCCAACTAATCTCCCTAAATTAGCACGTATTTGTTCATTTTGACGCCACTATGGAGGTATTTTTAATGACTAGGATTACTAAGGCACAATTAGACAACATCATTACACGTTGCCACCATCCGAGGTAATTGGTGCCCCATTGTCTGAAACTGCAACTAAAGGGTTGCTAGGTAATACTTTTTGAGTCATAATTTTAGACGCTCCAATTTTTGAGTATTTGGTTTGTTTTTCACTAACAAAATATCATAACAAAGAGCTCCTATGGTTTTCACCTAACGGGTGAAAGCGCAAAACCCGCTGAAACGGTATTAACTTGCTGTTTCAGCGGGTTTTTGTCTGTCTTGATAAATAATCCGGGTAAAAGTTAATTATTTTTAGTTAATTAATGGAATTGCATACCACCATCGACTTCGATAGTCTGTCCAGTAATATAATTTGAATCTGGTCCAGCTAGAAAGGCTACTGCCGCAGCAACATCTTCTGGTTCTGATAGACGCTTTAATGCAATATCCTTTGCGAAGGTCTGCATACCCCACTCATCATCCTTACCAGCATTCTTACCAACTTCATGGGCAATATCAAACATCATTGGTGTCTTAACAATACCAGGTGCATATGCATTAACTGTGATGTTTTGCTCGGCTAAATCACGGGCAGCAACTTGTGTTAAACCACGTACAGCGAACTTTGTACTACTATACAAAGAAAGGTTTGGATTACCAACGACACCCGCTTGTGACGTTGCATTGATAATCTTCCCACCGTTACCATTCTTCTTAAATTGTTCAACGGCTGCTTGAATACCCCAAATATCACCAGCAACATTGATATGATAAACCTTATCAAATAATTCAGGAGTAATTGTATCAATTGGTGTCGTAGGACCAAGGCCAGCATTGTTAACTAAGACATCAAAGCCACCTAATTTTTCAGCCACTTCTTTAACAGCTGCAAAGAATCCTTCGCGATCAGAAACATCTAGCTTAACTGCAATTGCAGTACCGCCATTCTTTTCAATATCAGTTGCGACTTCTTTACTTTTAGCTTCATTCAAATCAGCAACTGCAACTGCAAATCCATCTGCACTTAGGCGACGAACAATTGCTTCACCAATACCTTGTGCCCCACCAGTAACCATTGCAACTTTCTTTGTCATTACTAATTCCTCCAATAGTATTATTCGAAACAACTATAGTCTAGCACAACGCTCCTGATTTGTTAAAATTTTTACAAATTATTTTATATCAATTTAAGCAAAACAAGCACTTAATTAGTGGTAGTCAAACTAATTAGACGCTCGTTTTGAAATTTTATTCACAAAAAACATTTACAAAACTAAGCTACCACCCCAATAATGACTGAATGACACTATCATCATCCTGCGTTAATTTTCATGGATAATTCTGTACCTTCACTCTTACTAACCCGGATTATTCATGCACTAAATTTTTAACCACAGCTAAATCAGTAAAATACGATAAATCACCTTGAAACTGCCAGTATCTTGGCACAGTTTCAGGGTGTTTTTTCGATTGAGCGTTTTTTGAGAAAAATGGGCACACTAAAACCAGCCAGATTTTGCTATTTTTTTGAAAATCTACTTCGTTGTTTTATTGCCACAAAGCATTTAGTCGTTCCCAAGCTCGCCAGAACAGACCATCGAATTGTTCTTGGATGCGGCTATCTAATGTCAAGATCACCTTGTGGGCGTGCTTAGTGACACGTCCCCCGATTTTTAACAAACGGTCTCGAAAGGTGTTGATTGTCCAACGCAATACTCTTCATCAACCGCATCAAGTTTGATGCAATTACTGAGATCCACATGCGCGCTTGCGGTAAACACGGACGATGTCTTTTTGTGGAAGACTTAGGTTAGTGACGATGAACTGTGTACCGCCATGTTCATCATTTAAAACGATATCCTTATTTTTAAGTATAAATCGACTTAACTTGATACAAATAATAATGCATCTAAATCAAATATCTCAACACATTTTTGGGTATGCCGTTTAATTAGACCTCTCTCTTCCAATGATGAGAACTTACGGCTTATTGTTTCTGGAGTTGTCCCCAGGTAAGTAGCCAAATCTTTTTTTGACATGGGTAAAGTCACATAAGTATGGTTTTTTTCATCTTCAACATTTTCTGATAGAAAATCAATAATTCGAGCTTCAACAGGTTCAGTACTGACTTGCACAGTCTGTTTTTCTGATAACTGTAGCCGTTTTGTAATATCCGATAATATTCGTCGCATGATTTCTGGATAGCGATCTAAATATTGATCTAAATTCTTTTTATGAATCCTACAAATACTTGTTTCCGATATTGCTTCAGCATAATTCGAATGATAACTTTCAGTCTGTAAAATAGCAACTTCCCCCATAAAATCACCAGGATGTAGGATGCGTATAGTTTGCTCACGACCAGACTCACTTAGGCTATAAATACGTACACGTCCATTGTTTATGCCGACGCCACAACACCTGAAAGATTGGTCCGTAGTGATGAACCCAGCGCATAATCGTTGTATGATGAACAGTAATTCCACGATCACGTAAAATCTCAACGACATCACGATAACTCAAATTAAATCTGAAGTAGTAACCAACGGCTACCAAAATAATGTCTTGTTGGAAATGCCGACCTTTAAAATAATTTTTCATCATACCTACCTCACCTTTTAGGCTAATTATACCCAAAATAAGTTAAACTGAATTTTTTGCACCAGAACCAGTATTTCCAAATATATGATTATATTTACCAAATAGATGTGTATTGAAAAATAGTTTTAAAATAAAAGTTACAATCAATATAGAGTATATATTTGAATTTTTGGAGACGAATTATGGAAGTTATATTACAAGTGGATAAAAACACTCAAAAGCCTAAAATTATTATTTGCACACCAAAAAAATCTTCTTATTTTGATGATTTAGTTAATAAAATTCGTCGTATGCTTGGAGAAGAAAAAATTAATGTTAAGCAAGGGAGTGATTATTTGTCAGTTAAAATTTCTGATATTGAACGTATTTATACTGAAAATCATAATGTATTTTGTGAAATTAATAGCTGTAAATATAAGTTAAAAGAACGAATATATGAAATGGTAGATTTATTGCCACATGATACTTTTTTTCAAATATCGCAGTCAGAGATTGTTAATCGTAAGTTCATTGATAAATTTGAATTGACATCAACGGGATTATATCAAGTTATTTTAAAAAATGATGTGGTTACTTATGCTTCAAGAAGATGTATGTACAAAATAAAAAAGGAGTATTTAAAATGAAAAAATTTATTAGAGGATTAGCTAGTAGTATTTCAATTGGTATAACAATAGGTTTAGTAGTTTCAACTTTTTTTAGCTATCTATATAAAACTAAATATTTATTACCGTCTAGTCCTTCATTTGTTAAAAATTTTGAAACACCACTTGATGCATTTATAGTGTCTATAATTATTTGGGGATTAATGGGTGTCGTATTTTTCTTATCGCAATATATATTTTTACTAGAAAAGTTGAGCATTACGCAACAAACAATTTATCACTTTATAGTCACTTATTGTGGCTATACCATACTAGCGGTATGTGCTGGGTGGTTTCCAGATACATTTAGTTGGTTAATTTTTTATACTGGTATTTTTGTGTTAATTTACTGTTTAATCTGGTTTTTTTCAATGAAAGAGGCCAAAAAAATAACTGCTGCACTAAATAAATTAGCATAGTGCATGTTAACCAAAGTAAAAAGCGCCAAACCTGAAATAAATAGGGTTTGGCGCTTTTTCTGTGATCACGTCTTGTGAATTTGGCTCAAATAAATTGGTCTATCTCTCACAATCCCCACAACTAGCCTTTTGTCATTTGTGAAATTTTAGTCCGTGAGCGGTTTATGAGACGGCTGTTTGTGCTTTTTGCGGAGGCGTAAACGGACCACCAATTTGTGTTGGGCGACTTCTTCGTCAGACAAGGTTAACTTCTCGTCAATTGAAAACGAGGTCGTTTTATAATTTTTGGCCAGGACAACCGCATAAACAGCCTGGTCAATCTGTTCACTTTGTTCTGGTGTTAAGGCAAAAGTATAAGACTTGTCGCCATACAAAATCGTTTTATCAGGGGCTACGCGCGTAAAGCGACCCTTAATTGCATTGTACGTCATAACAGCTCCTTTCTTGATTTTATTAGATAAATCTCATCAAAGGGGCGTTTATTACCTTTTTGCCCCATAATAGAAATGTCGACTTAAGCCTACTCCCCCAAGCGTTGAGGAGGGGTTACCTGTCGGTTTATTTGCAATTTTACCCCCCCCTATTAGTAATTTGGGGGCTTGGTTAATTTTTTGAATCGTCTTTAATTGTCAAAAATAACAGGCTAGCCATCATACTATCAGCGTCACTGTATTTTAAAGTGGGCCACCAGGCTTGACCAGCGTACTGGCCCAAGCCTTTGAAACAGCAGAGCTGTTTCATGGCAGTTATTGTTTATAATTATACACTGTCTTGCCCTGAAAGGAAACTTGCTTCAAAAAAGACAAACAAAAAGAGCTGGTGTTCCTACGCACTAGCCCTTTTTACTAGAGAGGTTAATCTCCATGTATTTCTTCCTGTTTATATTATAGCATTGTATTAGTATTATTTCCAAACGTGATATACTTAAAAAGCTGTTGTTTCCTACTATACGCAACGGCAAGGAGGTGAAACTCCATGATATATTTCTTCCACGAACTAACACAATTGCTCAACGCGATATGTGTTGCTGTTGTGACGTTCGCAATTAAACGTTATTTTGATGATCTTAATGATCGTTAAAATAATGTGGGCACCTTAAGGGCGCCTTTTTGTTTGCTTTTATTGTATAACACCTATTAATTGTGATAGTCCACTACAATTTTTTTGTTATTATACACTTACGTTTACAGATTATTTTAATGTGTTTAAGCTGACACCAGCTTGCCCCGCGCGGGTAGCGTTCTGCATGACATGCTCCCGCTGAAGGTGATCATGCAATAATAAATTGCCCTGTGACGGCGTGACCCGCCAGAGGTTTTACAAGCCGGATAAGTGGCACTGTAAAATAGCAGTTTCGCCAGTAGGAAGGGGAAACGCTACTGTCAGCGCTTGTCGATGACGTGCCTCGCAGAGCCTGTCCAAAATAGAATTTTGGTATAACAGGCTATACCAGATTTTTAACGGTGTTATACTGGTCTTGGAAAACCTTTTTTGAGGAGGCATTTTTGATGGCGCATTTAAAGAAAAATACGCGTGGCGCAGTACCTGGTTTAGCGGTCCACTTTGAACGTAAAACCGACCATCACACTAACAAAGAAATTGATGTGTCGAAAACCTATCTGAATCAAGATCTCATGGCGGATGCTTCTGATATGCTTTCACGTTTCAATGCGCGTTTAAATGACGTCTATTGCATGAAAAGAGACGATGTGAAGGCGTTAGCGACGTGGATAGTCACTTTACCTGAAGAACTCACAGAAGCCCCCTACGAGCAACAGAGCGCCTTTTTTGAAGCAACCACCAATTTTCTTAATGAACGTTATGGTCAAGAAAATGCCGTGGCCGCTGTCGTGCATTATGACGAGACAACCCCTCACTTGCACTATGCCTTTGTCCCCGTTGTTTTTGATGATAAAAAATCACGTTATAAAGTATCCGCTAAAGAAGTGCTCACGCGCCATGATTTGCAAAGCTTTCATGAGGATCTAGATCAGGATTTAAAAAAGGTGCTGCCCTTTTATGAACAAGGCATTTTAAACCACAAAACCTTACCGTTTGAGAATGTCGCTGAAATAAAAAAATGCAATGATCAGTTTAACGCCCTAAAAACCGAACTAGCTGACATTGAAGAAAATATTCGTGCTAAACAGGCCGTACTTAAACTCACGGATCAAGCCTTAACGGAAGTGGACTTAGCCGAAAAACAAATTGATGATTTTAAACAAGCCTTATCTAAAAACCTCTTTGGTAAGACGGTGCTTAAACCAGATGACTTAGATCGCTTTAAAAACGTGTTAGCCACGATGAAGAAAGCCACCTTACAAAGCCAGCATGAGACAGAAGAACTCAAGCAAACGTTAGGACAAGTCAAAGCGCAATTAGCTGACATCCAATCTGATTATCAAAACCTGAAAGCAACGCATCAAGCGCTTCAGAAGCGGCAGCGAGACCAGCAACAGCTGGATTATGCCATGCGAGACATGCTTAAAAATGATTGTGGTGTCGACCAACTATCGCATACTGATGTGGAGGCCCGGTATGTTCTTTATAAGCTGGATCATGAAGAACTCACAAAAAATAAAAAAGTAGCCCAGTCCTGGTTAAAAACCTTGACGACAGCTAGAGCAGATCCAGATACGAAAATATCGCCAACTAGATTAGATCGCGGTATTGAACAAGTTAAAGCGTTAATCAATCGAATTATCGAATTAACGCGTGATTTTTTTAAAGGACCAAGCCTCTAAAGTTAAACCGCCTTCTTTGTCGTTCTAAGCGTTTTTAGCCATGTGACGTAGAAATAATCATTGAACGGGTTAAAACGTCGCTATTGGATTAATAAGTGGCAATCTATGTCAGATAACTAGGTAGCCGGCATTTGAAATGATTCAAAGCAAAAAGAACACCACGTACAAAATTTATATGGTGTTCTTTTTGTTTAGTTTTTTAATGTGGTCATAAAAAGGCGCAGCATATTATAAGTTTATCTTTTATATTTTAATCTTTTGTTCTTTTGCGTGGTTAGAAAGTCAGTTTTATCAAGGGTTAATAAAATAATAAGACTAGAAAATACTATGTATAAGACTAGAAAATACTATGTATAAGACTAGAAAATACTATGTATAAGACTAGATTAAATGTAAAAGACTAGTCTTATTTGCTATAATAAAAGCATAAAGAAATCCCCGACTAAAAGTTTTTCTTTATGCTTACTCACAACACGCACAAAGGAGCGTATTTATATGTCTATTATACCAGAAACAAACACAAGGCAGGTGCAGACCTTGAATGAATTATCAAAACGAAAAGTCGTTGAACATAATAGTTTAATCACGTCCATTGCCAAAATGGATAAAACGCCCCTCAAAATGTTCGAATTAGCCGTGTCTCTGATTGATACAGAAAATCCACCCCAAGATCATACGGTTTATTTATCAAAACGAGAGTTATTTTCTTTTTTTAAGGTCAATGATAGCAACAAACATAGTCGTTTTAAAGAAGCGATTGAAAAAATGCAGAAGCAAGCCTTTTTTCAAATTAAAAAAGGACAAGATAAAGGCTTTAAATTTGTTAGCATTGTACCAATCCCTTATGTTGAATGGACGGATTATAACGATGAAGTAAAAATTGAATTTCATCGTGAAATCATGCCTTACTTAATTAATCTTAAAAATAATTTTACACAACATGCCTTGTCAGATATTGCAGAATTGAATAGTAAGTATGCGATTATTTTGTATCGTTGGTTGTCCATGAATTACAACCAATATGATCATTATAGCGTTAAAGGTGGACGAAGAGAGGAACAAGTTGAAAGTTACCGTAATCCCACCATGGGTATGCGAGATTTACGTCAAATGACTGATACAGTTGATGAATATAAACGATTTTATAATTTTGAAAAATGGGTACTGAAGGAACCGCTGGCCGAGATTACAAATCATACAACTCTTAACGTAACATATGAAAAAATTAAAAAAGGACGCAGCATCGATAGCATTGTCTTTCACATCACTAAAAAAAGGGTAGCAGACGATGTCAGTTATAAGCAGGATGATTCAGCTTATCTTGACGGTAAGATACGTCAAGAAGAGACAGAAGACATGCTGACAGTCATGGCTATCAAAAGTCCTTACACAAAACTACTTATGGAACAGTTTTTATTGTCCTACCTTGATTTGACGGATACGTCTATTTTGGCAGGATTGCAGAAAAATGTTTATCCACTTTATGACGAATTAAAAGAGTTACGTGGACTAAAAGGTGTCAAAGATCACTTATCATATATTAAAGATAAACAAGATGATTATTCAAAAAAGAATATTGCTAAGTATCTTAAAAAATCGATTGAACAGTATCTACCAATCGTTAAAAGGCAGGATATAGATCATGAGTGAAAATTTAAAAACAATTCGAGAACTTGCTGATGAATTTAAGGTGTCTAAGCAAGCAGTTAGGAAAAGATTAACCGATGAATTTAGATCAAACTACGTAGAAACTGTATATAGTAACGGAGTAGAAACATTAGTAGTAACGGTTAGTGGGTATAGGCTTTTAAAACAGCATTTTTCTAGTAGTAACGGCAGTGAAAAAGTAGGTAGCAACGTTGGTGGTAACGGTGGTAACGCTAATGTTACCAGTGATAATAAGCAAACAACGGATAATAGCTATGTATTTAAAATATTAGAACAACAATTAGCTGTTAAAGATAAGCAAATAGAAAATAAAGATTCACAAATATCACAAATGCAAAATTTATTAGATCAGCAACAAAGATTGGCCTTACAGGACAAACAACTGCTCGAAGAATACAAGGCAGAAATTAAGGACTTGAAAGCCTTAACGATGGCACCGCATGATGATGTTGAAAAAGAAGTGACGTCAGACAAACAACCGGAACCTGAAAATAGCACCCCGGAGTCACAACCTAAACCTAAAAAGTGGTGGCATTTTGGTAAATAGTTACAACTAAAAAAGATAAGTATTTTTCCATGATGAGACTCCTCTCTGACTACCTTTAAGTATACGCACAAACACTAAAAAAGCCGTCGAAATTCGGCGGCTTTTCATCATATTACGTTAAATTATTCAGCGTCGTAGGCAGCTTGGAAAATCTTGGTGATATCTTCCCTTGTCCCCTTACGAGGGTTAGAGAAAGCATTCCCATCCTTCAAGGCATTTTCAGCTGCTCAGAAGTCAATAAATTGGACTATTTTTATTCAGTTACTTAGGCAACATTTGAGATACGATTGCGATTATAAAAATTGATATACCAACCAATGGCTGCTTGGCCTTCAGTTAATGTTTGGTACGCCTTCCTGAAGATAGTTTTTAAAAGATACTAGACAGGTTCTTATGCACCTCTTAACCAAATTCATACGCCACCAATTTTAGTGTTAATCGAAAAAAGAGTAAAAGAGTGATATGCTTAATTTTTTAAATAAAAAATTATTTTAAAGAGGTAAATATAAACATGCAAGGAATTCTTCTCGCGCTTGTTCCAATTTTTGCTTGGGGTGCTATCGGATTGGTAGCTAATAAATTTGGTGGTGATGCTAATCAACAAACACTTGGAATGACTTTGGGCGCTTTTGTTTTTGCACTTATTGTTTTCTTATTCCGCATGCCAACGTTGACATGGCAAATTTTCTTAATTGGATTTATTGGTGGATTGCTTTGGGCAATTGGACAAGTTGGTCAGTTTAATTCAATGAAATACATGGGTGTTTCAGTAGCGAGTCCACTTTCATCAGGAAGTCAATTAGTAATTGGTGGATTGCTTGGGGTTTTTGCTTTCCACGAATGGACAAAACAAATTCAATTTATTATCGGATTTATTGCGATGGCTGTTTTGGTAGTTGGGTTCTATTTCTCAGCTAAACGTGACCCAGAAAATGCAGTTGTTGAAGAAGGACGTAATTATACTAAAGGATTGACTGCTTTAACTTACTCAACTTTGGGATATGTTCTCTATGTTATTCTTTTTAATAACTTAGCAGTACTTTGGTTCAATGTTCATTTTGATACACTGACAATTATCTTGCCAATGTCAGTTGGAATGATCTTTGGAGCACTTGTGATGGGTCGTTTCAAAATTAAAATGGAAAAATATGTTTATCTAAATATGATTGATGGAGCAATGTTTGGTGTAGGTAATATCTTTATGCTTATGGCTGCAAGAGCTGCTGGTAACGCAATTGCCTTTTCATTCTCACAATTAGGTGTTATCATTTCAATTATTGGAGGAATTCTCTTCCTTGGTGAAAAGAAAACCAAAAAAGAATTGGTTTATGTTGGAATTGGGATTGTTCTGTTCGTAACAGGTGCAATTTTACTTGCAATTGTAAAATCTAAAGGATAATAAAAAAGCTATCAGTAAATTGACGGCTTTTTTTGTGCTCTTATACTACAAAAATAGTCCATTTTTTTAGTATAAGAGCAAAAATAATTGACGTTTAATTATTAGAGCAAGGTATAGATCATTTATGACTAATTAAATTTTCCGAAGCGAAATGTTACATTTTCGATCCAAATGTACTACATAGAATGTATATCATGATACAGCTATTCCATATTACATGTCCGAGTATGCTGTATTTGACATTGTCAGTTTTAACTCGAATTATCATTAACCCTAATCCGGTTAAAAAATAATTAAGAAATATATATATGGTAGATTGTAAAATTAAACCGAACACTTGAATAAAAAAGCCGCAGCGCCTTTAATGGTAATTGTCTAA
>NZ_BMBS01000033.1 GCF_014634805.1 Leuconostoc falkenbergense | reverse complement strand
GGCGCATCATCCATCTAAGTATAAATTTTATACTCAGAGCATGTAGGAGCTACCTACGAATAATAATATAAGGATAACAACATGTACGAACAATTACATCACACAGATGAAGAACTCAATCAAACTATCGCACAATCCGGTCGCCACATCTTATTCTTATCGGCCGACTGGTGTGGTGATTGCAAAGCAATTAAACCCTTTGTTCAAAATATCAAAGATACGGTTACAACTACTGCAGATTGGATTGATGCAGACCGTGATGATAACATTGACTTTGCTACGAGTCATAATATGCGAGGCATCCCATCTTTTGTTTTATTTGAAAATGGAAAAGAAATTTCTCGTGTCGGTCATGGTGAACGCTTAACGCCAAAACAAGTACTGGATTGGTATCAAAGTACAATATAAAAACCACTGTCTCGTTTTGAATTGAACCTGATAACTCGGACAATTTATTGTCACCAAGTTATCAGGTTCAATTAAGTTTGACAGTGGTTTTTACTTTTCTGTTTTAGTAATAAAGGACTGAACAATATCAGCAGGAATAGCAAATCCCATTCCTTCAACACTTGTACCATCAGTCGATGAAACAATTTTTGAGGAAGTAATGCCGATAACCTGTCCTTTCAGATTAATTAACGGTCCCCCAGAGTTACCAGGGTTAATAGCCGTATCGGTTTGAATTGCCGTCGTAGCAGATGAACCTGTTTCTTCTGCTGTAAGTTCTCGACGTGGTGCTGAGACGATGCCACTAGTTAATGAAGTAGCATAATCCGATCCTAAAGGTGACCCAATCGCTAATACTTGTTGCCCTGCTAGTAGTGATTTAGAATTACCAAATGATGCGGATACTTTGATGTCAGTCGCTTTGGCCTTTAACAACGCTAAATCTTTTGTTGTATCAGTGCCGACAATAGTTGCTTCAACTTTTTTCCCACTAGCCGTAATTAACTGCAATTTATCCGAATCAGCAACAACGTGATTGTTTGTAATAATGTAGGCATACCCATCAGCAATCTTATAAACAACACCAGATCCTTCAGAAGCTGTTTCAAGCTCTGAACTACTGCTTTGTTCTTCTTGATTAAAGAATGATGACCACCCATCACTAAGCGTTGCTGCTTTTTGCAAGTTTTGCACCGTAACAACAGCATTTTTCACCTTATTGTAAGCTGTCGTTGCCGTATCACTACTTGTGTAAGCGGTAGTCGCCACCGTTGTAGTTCCGGCTGAATTCGAAGTTTTTGACTGTTTGGTTGTTTGTTGAAACCATGAGTTTGATTGCATACCTGAATATACCGTCAAACTGGCGACTAATGCTGAAACGATTGCAACGACAAAAAGAGAATATTTTTTCATATTTTTTCCTCCATTTTGGTTCCCTGTCGCTCAAAAAATTGTCAGTGAACATATTTGTTACGTTTATCATATTTAATCAACATAAATTATAGATTAAAGTGGTAAAGCAATCCTAAAAATAGTACCTTGTGGGATATTATCCAACACTGTTATTTTACCACCATGAGCCTGCACAACCCATTCGGCAATGGATAAGCCTAAACCAGTGCCACCTGTTTCACGATTACCAGTTTTATCTTCACGATAAAAGCGATCGAAAACATGCTTCTTGGCTTCATCACTGATGCCACGACCTGTATCAGCAACACTTAATATGAATTTTTTTTTTTTCGATACCGGCCGTGACAGCAACCGTTGCCCCTTCATCTGAATACTTTAATGCGTTATCAAGCAGCAATACCAACAATTGATGAATTCGTTTTTGATCAATCAAAACATCTTGACCGACATCAACATCCAAAGTAACCGTTTTACCATCAAACTGCGCCATTTCTTCGTAGGGTGCAATGATATTGCTGAGAAATTCCGACACATTCGTTGGCTTTTTCTCAATTTTCGTCATATTTGAACCTGATTTTGCCAATGTTAACATATTATTGGTTAATGATGTCAATCGACGAACTTCTGACAGTGACAAAATAATGGCATTTGATTGATCTCGCACAGTTGCCTCAGGCTTCATCAGCATGTTTTCCAGCTTACCTTGTATGACCGCCATTGGTGTCCGCAACTCATGTGCCGCATTATTGACAAAATCTTGTTGTTGCTGCCAAGATTTCAATATCGGTCGCATATTGAAACGTGAAATAATATAGGAAACCAACACTGCTAGTAAGCCAAACAATCCAAAGGACCAAAACAGAACTTTTTTGAAGTGAGCCAAATTAATCATCGTATCCGTCACATTTACCATGATTAAACCATTAGCGGCGGTTGTACCATAAATTTTCACCGCATTTTTTTTGAACTTAACACCAACCACACGATAATAGTTACCAGCGATTTTACGCGTCTCAGCTTTATCCACCATCAGTGATGATTTAAATTTAACAGTTTTTTGCAGAAATTTCGGCAAAACCATTTGCTGCGGGTCAGTGGTTGTATCATCAATAATCAACTTACCCTTTTTATCAAACAGCCATATATTAGCTCGTGTATTGGAATTTTCAATAGGTTGTGATTTTTTAACATCATTTTCAGATGTAGATAACAAACCTTGACCGTCGTACATATTGATACTCTGGTTAATTGCATTATCAGCACTTTGAAAAACCGTTCGTGTATACGATAGAAAAATAACACCGGCCAAAATTGAAAAGATAACAAAAAAGCTGGCGAGGAGCCAAATAAATCCGCGGACTTGCTGCTTTTTGTTAATAATACTAGGCATCGCTTACCTCTAAAATAAATCCAATATTTCGCAGCGTTTTAATTAAGTCATTTTGACCAACTGCCTCTAGTTTACGACGTAAATTATTCAAATAAATATTAACAACATTGATTGTGGTATCAGAGTCAATACCCCAAACGCGATCAAATATTTGATCACGCGTCACGATGATGTTTTTGTTTTGGGCTAAATAAGTTAGTATATCAAATTCTTTACCAACCAATTTAACTTGTTGCCCATGAACCTGAACACCCCGATTTTCCAAATTAATTAGCACGTCACCAACTGTAATTGTATTATCTTCAGAGTAAACACCTGATCGACGCAACAAAGCTTTCACTCTGACTAGTAATTCCTCACGGTGGAAAGGCTTGGTCAAATAATCGTCAGCACCAACGTTAAAACCTTCTATCTTATCATCCAACGAACTTTTGGCTGTCAAAATAAGAACTGGTGTTTCAATGTTGTGGTGCCTTAGGTTTTTAATGACCTCAAGACCATTTTCACCAGGTAACATTAAATCAGAAATAATAAGATCGTACGGCACTTCTTGTGCCTCGAATTCACCATCCAATCCATCTGTAACCGCGTGAACATCAGCAAAATCCTGCAAAAAGCCGACAACATTATCAGCCAAATTGACATCATCTTCAATTAATAATATTTTGATTGCTTTAGACATTTTCATATCTCCATTGTACCTGTTTTATGTCACCATTGTACGAATTCAAAGTTAAAAGGAAGTTAAATGACATAATATGTCATTTTACCATAATTCCAATATTTTCCGTTGTGTTCAAACTCCTATATAAGTGAATATACACCAAAAATAAGGTATTTATCGTTTTAAAAGCTGGACACAATCTGATAATGTGTCCATTTTAAATGAAAAAATAACTCATATAATATGATTAATGGTGTCTCAGGAGATAGAATACAATGTCGAAAAATGCAAGTCGTGAAGCAACTCAAGACAAAATTCTTGAAACTGTTATTGACATACTTCGCGAAGTCCCAATATCAAAAATCACAGTTGCCGAAATTTCTAGACGTGCCAACATCAATCGTAAAACATTTTACAAATACTTTGATACGCCTACGCAAGTTCTCCTTGTCCGGCTAGAAGATAAGATTTTATCTGAAATTTTGTATGATTTAACTCAGCAAACTTGTGATCCGGTTGGTCATACACTTGACGTCACTAATCATAAACAAACAAAAATTGTGCTCAACGTCTTAATTCGTTATCGTGAAGCAATCACTGCTGCCTATCAAAACGCGGGTGGCCTAGATTTTGAATTATTTGATGATTTCCTTGCACGTCTCCGTCGTGATTGGCTACCATTTAAAAATTGCCACACTACCGAACAAAAATTTGTTGCCAACATTCTAAGCCAAATGTTAATTAAACTAATGGTCGACTGGCTAACAGCAGACGTTCTTTTACCAGTACCGCAGCTTTTACACCGCGCTGATATTTTATTCAAAACGTCGATATCAGATTTAAATCAACCTCAAAACCGATAAAATCGGTTTTTTTATTTCAATCCAACACTAATTCTCAGAGCGTGGGCAACCTGTTGCATTTCCTTAGAGTTAGCCTGAATATGAGCGATTTTGTCTCGTAGTCGTCGTTTGTCAATTGTCCTAACTTGTTCCGCTAGTATGACTGAATCTTTTTTCATTCCACCCAAATGTGCAGGGAGTAAAACATGCGTCGGTAACTTTGGCTTAGTAATCTGTGATGTAATCGCCGCTATAATTGTTGTTGGTGAATTTGCATTACCAACATCATTTTGAATAATCAAAACCGGTCGAACACCAGATTGTTCAGATCCAAGTCCCTGTTTGAGATCGGCGTAAAAAACATCGCCTCGCATTACTGTTTGTTGCTCTATTGTCATAATATTCTCGCTTTAATATGTACACGCCATTTGGCGCTTTGTTTTATTAGTATTGTCTAGGCAATCTTAACCCTAACGTTGTTAAAATCTCATGTGGAATAGAATTTGCATAATTTGCAACATCTTCTACCGTAATTTGCTGATCACCATCTTGACCAATCAATGTAACTACTGTACCGACAGGATACATTTTATCTAATGTTATCACAATTTGATCCATTGTGACACGTCCAATCACATGTTCAATATGCCCGTCAACTAATACTTTCATTCCTGACATGCGGCGTAAATAGCCATCGGCATAACCAATTGGTAGCGTAGCCACCCATTGTGGTTTTTCTGCTGTATATGTTGCGCCATAGCTTACAGATTCGCCAGTTTCTAAGCAGTGTACCGAACCGATTTTTGATTTTAGCGAGAGCACAGGTGACAACTTAAAAGGCATTGTCAATTCAGGTGTTCCGGGATTGTATCCGTATAACACTGATCCAACGCGAATTGTATTGGTATCAATTTCATTGTGATGCCAAATTGCTGAACCCGAATTAGCCAAGTGCCAATAGGTCTCGGGAATATTAGCAGCCTCTACCCAGTGATAAAAGTTTTCCACTTGTTTTTTGTAGTAAGCCACATTATTGTCGTCTGCGGTTGCAAAATGCGTGAATACCCCTGACAAAACGAGCTGTTCAGAAGATTGAATCATATCATAGAGCGATTTAACTGACGCTGCAGAATGTGCACCCATTCTCCCCATACCAGTATCAACTGCTAGTTGAACAGGTAACTGTTGACCTTGCTTAATTTGCGTAATAGCTTCTTCTAACCACGCAATCGTCCCGACAGCAGGTGCTAGTCGATATGTCACCATTATTGGTGTCTGCTTAACATCTTGAACGCCTAGTAAAGTGATGGTTACATTCTCTTGTGGGAATTGTTCACGTAAGGCAACACCTTCCCCCACTGTTGCAACGGCGAAATCCGTTACACCAATATCTAATAGTGCTTGTGCAACAGCGTGCACACCATGCCCGTATGCATTAGCTTTTACCACCGCTATTAAACGTTTTGCCCCCGCGTGATTCATCACTTTTTTCGCATTTTCTTGTATGGCCTTCAAATCAATCTCAAGCCATGTGGGCCTCAAATTTAAAATTTCATCATTTGTCATGATAAAACACCTCTTTTTGGCAATAATTTTGCACTTATTTTTTCCCAAATTGTCAAGCGCTCAATAATAACGATTGTGTTAACTTGATCACCACTATGCGTTATTGCAACATAAGTATGGTAGGGAAAATTTTTAACAATCATAACTGGCCGTCCATTAATCTCATTTAGGATTTCAATGTCTTGCCAATGGACTTTTTCACCAATACCATAACCAGTTGCTTTTGAAAAAGCCTCTTTAGCCGAAAACCTGCCTGCAACAAATTCAGAAAAATGTTTGCCATTTCGCAGCTTAGCCGCTTCTTGCTCTGCTGGCGTCAATATCGACAGCATGAAGTTTGATTGTCGGTCCACAATTTGTCTCACGCGACTAATTGATTCCGTATCGTTTCCAATTCCTATTATCATGTCTCTATTGTAGCAAAAGGTCAAGCAATGACAACATTAATTTGTCTCGCTTAACCTTTTGCGTTCCTGTTTTATTTAAAATTAGCCAAGTTATTAGTCGTTGGCATCAGATTTTGCCATTTTTTCGATAAATAATTATTGTTTATCTTGTATTTAGGTGCTTGATAGCCTTTGTCAAAGAAAGGTTTGAGTGCCTGATCGGTTGCAAGCCAACCACGCCAGCCCATATGAATGGTATCCTGCATGAAATATTTTTTCCCACCATCGTGTGAAAAGTCAGCAATGTGGTTAAAGCCTTGCGACTTTAATTGCTTTTTAACTTTGTTAACACTCTGATAGTACATTTTAGTATTTAATCCAGTATATTTTGACCATTTTTGATTCACAGGCTGAATAATGAACAAGACATCTGTGTGTTCTTTAGCGAACTCTTGCAAAACTGCTTGAAAATCACCATATTCTTCTGACTGACGGTAATCAAAATTTGTCTGAGATTGCGCTAAACGCTTCAATCTTGGCTTAACACGCTGTTTAAAGAAACTATTTTTAATACCAAATGGATTATTATCTGTTTGCTTTTTAGCAAGCTTATCCGCCTGTTTAATCAAAAGGCTTTGATTATCAGCATTTGGCAATCTTTTTAACGATGGCTTAACTTTTTTGTTCCAGTTATTGGTCAACGTTATATTAGAGAACAATTGATCTTCACGAACTAACATACGATTGCGAATTATCAACATATTCTGATCAGTTTCTGAAAGTGGTTGATTATTCTTAATTTTAGTGATCAGGTGGGCATAAAAATCACTATCGCTCACTTGCTTTTGTTGCAATAATCGCCGCGCAATAAACCGATCAGTGGGTGTTATTTTAGTAATATTACGCAACCAATTGACCGTTTGTAAAGGTGAGTAAAATTCCGGAAATGCCCATTTTGTATTGCGCTTAGTGAACCATTGCTGGGAGATCACAAAGACCGCCTGCTTTTTATGCAATGCCGGTGTCATTTCCTGCATCCCCAAATAATGCGTTAATGACTCTGTTCCTGCTTGCCCAAGTAAAAATGGTCGATAATTCCGGTCATATTTCTCTGCTAACATGCTGGGATGCATGGTATCTAGGCGCAATAATTCACTTGACCCAAAGAATGGCACATAATGTGTATTTGGATCATTAAATGCATGCATTTTGACAGTTTCACCCTTAAACACATTTTTCGAGAACGAAACTGATGCCTCTTGAATATCTTTATTTGAGATTTGACTTAATGAAAATGGTACTAATAACAGCACAGTAACCATGACAAATGCCAAAATTACCGGACCAAAAATCCACCACAGCCCCCGCTTTTTATTCATCGTATTAACCCATCAAAGATTCTACTTTAGCAATCACCTTATTAGGCGTGTTCCAATCATTACGATCAAATTCTGAAACTGGCGCTTGAATATCAAACTTAGTTTCCAAATCAAGTAACAATTCAACAGTTGCCATTGAGTCTAACAACCCGCTTTCAAAAAAATCATCATCCATTTGATCTGAAATATCTTCACCAATAATAGTGTTTAAAATTTCTACAACTTCTGCTTTTACATCCATGTTATTTCTCCTGTAAATTATTTTATGTTACTCAAGATTAATGGTGTTGATGGAACCACAAAGTGTCCAAGAAACCACTAAAGAGTAAGAAACTCAACATCACGACGTGGAACGTCAAAACAATGGCAAACGCTTCTGTAAACTTATTATGCGGCACATGGTGCTTTTTTTTGTAACGCAGCCATGCATCGTTGACTACTAGGCCTACCCCATGGAATAAACCATAGGCGATGTAATACCAAGTTAGTCCGTGCCAAAACCCCATTATCAACATATTGGCAATATAAGCAACATTGGAAGTCGTCACTCTGCTCTTAAACCATTTGTTCTTCATCATCATGAAGACTAGTCTCATGAAGACAAAATCACGGAACCAAAATGACAATGTCATATGCCAACGATTCCAAAATTCTTTCAAGTTTTTTGACAAGAATGGTAAATTAAAGTTCATCGGTACTTCAATGCCCATGACATAACCAGTTGCAACTGCAAACAGCGAGTAACCAGCAAAGTCGAAGAACAAATCCAATCCATACGCATACATAACACCAATTAACCACCAAGACCATCCACCATTTGCATGCGCCGATAGCATTGCCATGTGTTCAACTCTTGGTAGAAGCAGCGTACCAAAAATGTAGGATAAAACAAACTTGTACAAAAATCCTAGGAAGAAAAAGTGAACTGCTTTGCTAAGCATGTCTATGTATTTTTCTCGCGCAGGTACACTATTGATATCTTTCACAAAGCGACAATATCGGTCGATTGGTCCAGATGAGATTGTTGGCATGAAAAGCATGAAACGTAGGAATAGCCAAGGATTAAATTCCTTAATAGTCCCATCACGCGTTTCCATAATCATAGCAACCGATCGGAATGTTAGATATGAGATTCCCATAAACCCTAGCAACGTCGTAACATGTGTCCAATGTGCAGCAGGAGCAATTTTTACGAGTGCCAGTGGTACAATCGCCAAGACTGTTGTGCCATAAAATACCCAGCTATTGTTGGCTTTTTTACGATATATCGTGTAAGCCCAGACCAATAGCCATTGCCAGATCATATAACCAATTAAAGCAAAACCTTCATGATATTTATGACCATCAAACATCAAAAAGATAAACACAACTGAAACTAGTACTTCATACCAAGCAAAACGCTTACCAAAGTACAAGCCGATGGCTAAAGGTAGTAATGCTAATAACAAAATAATAAAATACTTTGGATCAGCATAAGGTTGTAAATTAAGCATCCCCATTCACCTCGGCAATCAATCCCTTTAAATCAATTTTACCGTTAGGTGTTAGCGGCATCGCCTCTCGATAGATAAAACGACTAGGTACCATGTAAGGCATCATGATTTCTTTCAATTCGTCTTTAATGGCAGTAGTTAATTGCATGGGTTTTTCAAATGAGTTGTCAACGGCAACAATGACAGCCAACAATTGTTTCACTTTGCCCTCGGCATCATAGCGCGGCACTGCAGCCGCTTGCGCAACAAAGTGACTTTGTTGCAACTGTTGTGCAACTTCTTCTAGTTCAATTCTGAAGCCGTGCAACTTTATTTGAAAGTCACTGCGACCACGATAATGCAACAATCCTGAGGCATCCATTGTTGCCAAATCGCCGGTTTTATAAGCCTGCTGACCATCAATTTGTGTGAAAGCTTGTGCTGTTTTTTCAGGATTATTAAGATATCCCTTTGAAACAGATGGCCCACAAATCACAATTTCACCAGTTTCACCGACTGGTACGTCTTGCCCATCTTGGTCTTGAATTTTAATTGTTGTATCAGCCTTAACGTAGCCAATTGGCATCTTATCATTTGCAGCAATAACCGCCTCAGTAATTGGCAAACCAGAAACCGCTACCGTCGCTTCTGTTGGACCATAGGTGTTATATACTGTTGCATTTGGAAAACGTGATAGTAACTTTTGAGCAGTTGTACTCGTCAGCACTTCACCACAGAAAAGAAAATGCGTCAACTGTGGTAAATTTTCTTGTGTAAAATTAGGATCCAGCAAAGCGACATCAGCAAACGACGGCGTCGAAACCCAAATGTTGAGATCCAATGTTGGCAATGTTGCGAATAATGTTTTGAAATCATCTGCCGTTTCTTTTGGCAGCGCTTTTAGTGTGCTGCTAGACAACAGTGCCGGCGCCCAATCCATAACCGATAAGTCAAATGAATAAGGTGGCTGTGACAAAACTTGGCTGTTTTCTGGCCAATGGAAGTCATCACCCAACATCCAATCTGCAAAACTAATTAAGTTACGATGTGAAATCTGAACACCTTTGGGTTTTCCCGTTGTACCTGATGTAAAGATGATATAGAAATTTTCGTCAGCCGCAACTGAATGTGTTATTTGATATGGTGTTTCTTCGTCAAAAATGTGGCTCAGTTCTTTTGGATCAATAACTGGCACTGACGTAATCGTAATCGGTAACATATCGACTGCAATCACAAGTGCTGGTTTTCCAATCTCTAATATATCGGTTAGACGCTCATCCGCAGAACTCTTGTCAACTGGAATATAAGCATGTCCTGATTTGACACTGCCCAAAAAGCTAGCAAGCATCTCAAATTGTTGTCCACCATAAACCATAATTGGTGCCCCAGTTGGTAGATTAAGACTATCAATATAAGCAGCTAGACTATCTGACGCTGACTTCAGTTGAGCATATGTATGTGTGCGTCCTAATTCATCATACGCAATCAAGTCACCAGTCTTTTGCGCAATTGCATCAATTTGATTAATAACGTTATTAATCATGTTAAATTCCCCCATTTAAAACTCGTTATAGATAAAGTGTCCCTCACCAACACCTGAATAACCATAAAGGTATAATAATACCAGAATGATTATGAAATAAAAGAGCGTACGACCAATGAAATTAACTATTGGACGCTGAAAAAACTGTTTTATCATTCAAAATACCCCCATCTGAATGGATTAATGTATAATCGAAGTAACAAAAAAATACAGCCACAACGACATAATGGAATTAATTATAACACATATGTTCCAAAATGTTAATATTGTGTTTCAATACTGGAGCGACATGAGTAAAAAAATAATCAATATCACTGCCAAATTAGATAGATTCGTCCTCAAAAATAGGATGGTTAGTGCCGCTCTGCTGGCCATGCAACAGACACTTCCTCTACTAGCCATTTGTGTCTACGCACAGCTTATCTCGCAACTCATCTTGTCGCCAAATGCGTTATTCGTAACATTATTTAATTGGCGATTAAGAATACCTGCTACTTTCCAACTACAAGAAATGCTGTCACTATTAGAAGTATTTGTTCTCATGATTCTCGCAGCTACCTTTACTAAACAGTATTTGTCAATTCGTCAAGTGACAAATACTGTTTTACCCACTCTCACTAATTTTTTAGGCACTTATTTTTTATTTTTAGGTAAAGGTCAAACCCCAACCTATGATACTTCGCAATATTTGTTAGTCATATTGCTATCTTTCATCAGTTGTGAAAGTTTCTATTTTTATCAAAAATTCATCAGTCGTGACAATCCGCAACCTTTCGCTATCAGGTTTTTAATTTGGGCAGGCTTTGTTTTGTTAATTGATGTATCATTACATTTTGCTATTCAACGTAGCGTTGTTCGGTCCGCGTTGAGTACATTGTTGTCTAATAATTTTTTTACAACCTTTATTGGTCTTGTGATCGTTAGTATTGTAGCACCACTACTATGGTGGCTAGGAATTGGGTTACCGCATGAATTAATTAATAATCCTAGTACCATTAATGCTGTCATTAAAAATTTGGATACAATCTTAACAAACACAAATGCTACACTGCCTTATCCAACTAACCTTTATAGTGTTTATACAGCATTTTCGTTATTTGGTGGTGTTGGTAGTACATTAGCGATTAGCTTTATTCTGTTATTTTCCGTCCGTAAAAAGCGGCAGCACTTGGGTATGCTGTCGCTTCTTCCTAGCTTATTTAACAGTAATCAACTCCTATACTTTGGTTTACCGATATTTTTAAGGCCACTACTGCTGGTTCCAATGATTATGACAAGTTTACTTGGCACATTGATAGGTTATACAGCCATTGTGACACATCTCATTAAGCCAGCGACACTTTCAACGCCAAACACGACGCCAAGTTCACTTATTGGTTTCTTGGGTAGCAACGACAGCTGGTCCTTGCTTATCACCACTATCATTTTTGCACTGTCCGTAATCATTTACAGACCATTCATTGCCATAGAAACGTCCGAGGTCAGCTATGAGAAATAAACTAATTATCATATCGAGTCTTGTACTCATGGTTATCATTGGTTTTTTTGGACACGATTGGGTAACCCATACGAATAATAATCAAGCTAAAATTCAAAACTCACGAATGGCACCAATTATTTTTATTCCCGGATCTAGTGCCACAATTAATCGTTTTGATAATTTACTGAATAAATTAAATACTCCTAAATCAACACACAGTATTTTAAAGGTGCAAGTCAACACCGATGGGAAATTAGTTTATTCAGGCCATATTAGAGCTAATGATGAACAGCCATTTATCGTCATCGGTTTTCAAAACAATCAAGATGGCTATGATAACATCAAAAAACAATACCGCTGGTTAAATACGGCGATGGCAGATTTGCAAGAACGTTATCATTTTAGGAATTTTCAAGCAATTGGTCATTCAAACGGTGGCTTAATTTGGACTGGATTTTTGGAAAACTATTATAGCTCTGACAGTTTTAACATGACAACGCTCATGACGTTAGGCACGCCTTATAATTTTTCTGAAGTGACGCTCGCTCGTCGAACGGTAATGTTGACTGACTACATTAACAAAAGTAAAAAGCTCCCCAAAGGATTGTCGGTTTATTCAATCGCCGGAACAGAAGACTACACGGATGATGGTATTGTTCCGGTGCAAAGTGTCATCGCTGGGAAATATATCTTTCAAAAGCATGTTAAAGCTTATACTCAAATCACTGTTTCTGGTAGTGATGCCCAGCATTCCAGCTTACCAGAAAATACTGAGGTCGTTTCATTAATTCAAGAGTATTTGTTAGCTAACACAGATACTACTGGTCGCCCAACACCTTAAAAATTATGATATCAAAAAATCCTTGTATAGGTTGCTTAATCAACCTATACAAGGATTTTTTCGTTATTTCACACCAGCTTCTATCATCTTTTTGAGACGATATTGCATTTGTTCAAAGCATCGTTTATCATGCTTATCAATATCATATTTCAAAGCGCCTATCATTTGTAAGACTGCACGTTTGAATGAAGTTGATTTTGCTAAACTTAATTGGCTAATAGACTCTCGTAAACCAACAATAACTTCTGGGTTATACGTATTTGTAGCAATATCTATGGGTTTTTCATCATCATCGACCCAAATCATTTGTTGACAAAACTGTGCTTTTTCGGTGTTATGATGTCGTAACAAATCAATGGCGCGATTTGAAAGCGCGGTAATAAAGTAAGTCGAAAATTTTGCGCGTGGGCAACTTACTTCGTATTTTTTCACGCAACGCATTAATATTTCTAATCCCTCAGAATACCAATCGTCTTTTTTAATATGCCCACTTATTTTTCGCTTATGAACGCTAAAAATAGCAGGTCTTAAATGTTTTATTAGCACATTGTACGCACAATCATGTCCTTTTTGCGCTGCAATCACTGTGGCTAACAACCTATCTTTCGTCAATATCATGCTCCCGTATGTCAGCATACATGAACAGAATATCAGATGATTATTATCGTATTATTCTGTTTATTTGGTATGCGTATTATAACGGATGACGTGAATTATATCCTTGATATATCAATAAACTAGCTGCAACACTGGCATTCAGGCTTTGAACATGACCAATCATTGGAATTGTCAACATGCCATCTACCTTTTTCTTCAAAAGCGGTGATATGCCTTTCCCCTCGTTACCAATGATTAAAGCAGTAGCACCTTTGGCATCCCAATGACGATAATCTTCACCAGACATGTCAGTGCCAAATATCCAGACCCCACGCTTTTTTAGTGATTCGACGACTGTTGCCAAATTAGTCACACGAGCAACTGGCACGTGTTCAATAGCACCCGTGGATGTTTTGGCCACAGTCGCGGTCAGTTGAACCGCGCGACGTTTAGGAATGATAATACCGTGAACACCAGCAGCGTCGGCGGTTCTTAAAATCGATCCCAAATTATGCGGATCCTCAATGCCATCTAAAATCAAGAAGAATGGCGCCTCATTTTTTTGATTAGCTTGATCAAATAAATCATCAACTGAAGCATACTCAAAAGCAGCAACACTGAGCACAATACCTTGATGGTTCCCCCCATCAGTTAATTCATCTAACTTTGACTTAGGTGCTTGCTGTACGACCAATCCCCTTTTTTTGGCAAGTTGCAACACTTCATTGCGAATTTTATCTTGCAATCCAGTCTGCACCCAAACCTTGTTGATTTCTTGTTTGCTTTTTAGTGCTTCAACACTGGCATGGTGACCATAAATAAATTCACCTGCTTCATCACGTTTCATTTTGTTATTCTCCCAGTCTCAATTTCGTCAAAAATCCAAGCCATTAACGTTTGCAGTCGTTCTTGACGATTAGACAAATATAAATAGCCAAATAATGCTTCAATACCCGTCGAAATTCGATACGTGACAACATCAGTATTTTTAGCTTTCGTGTGTGATTTAGCGTTTCGGCCACGTTTGAAGTAGACTAACTCGTCCTCGGAAAGGATTTGTTCGTCTGACATTCGTTGAAAAATTGCAGCGTGAGCTTTTGCCGACACATAGTGCTTACTTCTTTTTTGGAGGTCATTTACCTTTGTCAAACCCATAGCTAACAAATGCTGTCGCACTTCTAATTCATAAATTGCATCACCAATATAAGCCAATGCCAATCCATTCATTTGTTCGTAGTTTAAATTATGCATAATTTAATTATACGCAATTATGATAGATTGCGTATAACTTTTCCAACATTGTTCTGCAGAACAGTAATTAGTTTACCTCAAAAAGCATAAAACACATACCTATTTGGCATAATCGGCATCATTTTTGGCATAACGTGCAAATATACCTGTATATTTTTTCCTTTGAATCAAAAAAGCCACTCATTTTTCTAATGAGTGGCTTTTATCAACATCATAATTTAATCTTCAAATGCCTTAGCGACATCATCTAATTTTGGAATGTCGGGTGTATCTTCAGTTTCAAGTTCAGGTTGTGCGATAACATCACCAACAACCTTACTCTTAATCTTACGATATTCCGCCATACCCGTTCCGGCAGGAATAATCTTTCCAATAATAACGTTTTCTTTCAAACCAACTAGTGGATCATTTTTGCCACGAATAGCAGCATCAGTCAAGACACGTGTTGTTTCTTGGAATGACGCAGCTGACAAGAAGGAATTTGTTTCCAGAGCAGCCTTCGTAATACCAAGCAACACTGGACGAGCCGTAGCTGGCACAAGACCTTCAAACAATGCTGGTTCATTAGCACGCTGGAAATCAGCAATATCCATCAACGTACCTGGCAATAAGTCTGTTTCCCCCGGATCCATCACACGCACTTTACGCAACATTTGACGAATCATAACTTCAATATGCTTATCAGAAACTTCAATACCTTGTAAACGATAAACTTTTTGAATTTCTGTCAGCATGTATGACTCTGTCGTCAATGTGTCTGTAACAGCTAGTAATTCTTTAGGATCAATTGGTCCTTCGTTGATAGCATCACCACGTTGGATGTCGTCACCTTCTGCAAAACGCATGCGCGCAGTAAGTGGTAAGGTGTACGTACGCGTATCTGTTTCGCCTTCAATAGTGACAGCCTTCGTACGCTCTGCTGGATTTTCTTCAATTGCAGTCACAACACCAGTCACTTCAGAAATTTCTGCACGTCCCTTAGGAATACGTGCTTCAACAATTTCTTGGACACGAGGCAAACCTTGCGTAATATCATTACCACCGGCAACACCACCAGTGTGGAAGTTACGCATTGTCAATTGCGTACCTGGTTCACCAATTGATTGCGCAGCAACGGTTCCCACGGCTTCACCAACTTCAACTTCTTCACCAGATGCTAAGTTACGACCATAGTCGAGTACTGAAACACCGTGTTCTGTTGTTGACGTAAAGACAGAACGAATTGTCACTTCTTCGATACCGGCATTGACAATCGCTTTGGCAACATCTTCATCAATCATTTCGTTACGAGAAACAATCTTTTCACCAGTTTCTGGATCAAACACTGACTTCATCGCATAACGTCCCAAAATACGGTCGTAAAGTGGTTCAACAACTGACGTGCCATCCATAATTGCTTTAACTGCAACACCACGATCAGAATCATTATCGAATTCACGAACAATAACATCTTGCGCAACATCGACTAGTCGACGCGTCAAGTAACCTGAGTTGGCTGTCTTCAAGGCTGTATCTGACATTCCCTTACGGGCACCGTGAGTCGAAATAAACATTTCCATCACTGTCAAACCTTCTCGGAAGTTGGCTGTAACTGGCAATTCAATAATTTTACCACCAGGTCCAGCCATCAGACCACGCATACCAGCCAATTGAACGAAGTTTGAAATGTTACCACGAGCACCTGAGTCTTGCATCATGAAAATTGGATTAGTTGGTTCAAATGATTCAATCAACTTATCTTGAATGATATCTTTAGCCTTTGTCCAAATTTCAGTAACTCGTTGGTAGCGCTCAGCATCGGTAATCAAGCCTCGACGGAATTGCTTCGTTACAGTAGCAACTTGATTATGCGCATCTTCAAGAATAGCAGGCTTTTCTTTCAAGTCTGTCACGTCAGTCATGGCAACTGTCAAACCAGATTCTGTTGATTTTTCATAACCCAAGTCTTTCATGCGGTCCAGCAATAGTGACGTCTCAGTCACCTTGTAGCGCTTGTAGACTTCAGCAATAATGTCTGACAAGAAACCCTTCTTGAAAGCACCAATTATTGGTGTATCAGCTAAATGATCGTGAATATCTTCCCCAGCATCAATAAAGAAACGATCATCAACGCCCTTAAAGTTATCCTCAGATGGTTCGTTAATATAAGGAAAATCAGTCGGCAAAATCTCATTAAAAATTAGTTTTCCAACAGATGTCACCATAATTTTAGAACGTTGTTCATCTGAAAATGGCTTTTCAATTGGGAATGATGAAGTTTGGATACCAACCCGAGTGTGATAATGAACCACTTTACTTGCAAAAGCAATTCGTGCTTCATCAACGCTAGAGAAAATCATTCCTTCGCCTTCACGACCGGCTTCTTCAGTAGTCAAATAGTAGTTTCCAATAACCATATCCTGTGATGGCGCAACAATTGGCTTTCCATCTTTAGGTGCCAAAATATGCCCAGCAGCAAGCATTAACAAACGTGCTTCGGCTTGCGCTTCATCAGACAATGGGACGTGAATCGCCATCTGATCGCCATCAAAGTCGGCATTATAGGCTTCAGTAACCAACGGATGCAAACGCATCGCTTTACCTGAAACTAACACTGGCTCAAAAGCTTGGATTCCAAGACGGTGTAACGTAGGTGCGCGGTTTAACAAAACAGGATGTTCTTTAATAACATCTTCCAAAACATCCATCACATCGCCATCAGCTTTATCAATCTTACGCTTAGCAGATTTGACGTTACCAGCCAACTTACGTGTTGTTAATTCTTTCATGATAAATGGACGGAACAACTCGATTGCCATTGGTACGGGCAATCCCATTTGGTTCATTTTCAAGAAAGGTCCAACATCAATAACTGAACGACCAGAATAATCGACACGCTTACCAAGCAAGTTTTGACGGAAACGACCTTGCTTACCTTTTAGCATGTGTGAAAGTGATTTCAATGGACGGTTACCAGGACCAGCCACTGGACGACCACGACGACCATTATCAATCAAGGCATCGACAGCTTCTTGCAACATACGCTTTTCGTTTTGAACAATAATACCCGGTGCATTTAAGTCCAACAAACGCTTTAAACGATTGTTACGATTAATCACACGACGATACAAATCATTCAAATCGGAAGTCGCAAAACGACCACCTTCCAATTGAACCATTGGACGCAAGTCTGGTGGGATAACGGGCACAACGTCCATTACCATCCATTCAGGCTTATTATCAGATTGTAAGAACGCTTCAACAATGTCCAAACGACGTACAGCACGCACGCGTTTTTGACCAGTAGCTTCTTGCAATTCACGCTTCAACTCATCGGCTTCGCCAGCTAAATCAACATTAGCCAACAATTCTTTAATTGCTTCCGCACCCATACCAGCTTTAAAACCGGCACCATATTCTTTTTTCAATTGACGGTATTCACGTTCCGTCACCATTTGCTTCTTCTCAACTGGTGCATCACCAGGTTCAATGACAACGTATGACGCAAAGTAGATAATTTCTTCAAGTGAACGAGGAGACATGTCCAAGACAAGCCCCATTCGTGAAGGAATACCCTTGAAATACCAAATATGTGTAACAGGTGCAGCCAATTCGATGTGGCCCATACGTTCGCGACGTACTTTTGATGATGTTACTTCAACACCACAACGGTCACAGACGATACCTTTATATCGGATTCGCTTGTATTTACCACAGGCACATTCATAATCTTTTGTAGGTCCGAAAATGCGTTCATCAAACAAACCGTCTTTTTCAGGCTTTAGTGTTCGATAATTAATCGTTTCTGGCTTCTTTACTTCACCATAAGACCATGAACGAATCTTATCTGGTGATGCCAAACCGATTTGCATACTTTCGAACTTGTTAACATCGATTGCCATCTATTTGCTGTTACCTTTCTTAATTATTGCCGTCTGATGCAGCTGTATCTTGTGCTTCAACCTTAGAAAAGGCTGCTGCAACTTCTTCGTCTTCTTTATTTAACAAATCTGGATTTGTACGAGCCAATTTTTCAAGTGCATCAACCGGCAAAATTGAAGCATCTTCATCCATTTGACGCAATTCTACTTCATCGCCTGATCCATCTAAGACCTGCATGTCTAGACCAAGTGCTTGCAATTCTTTTACCAAGACACGGAATGATTCTGGCACACCAGGGCGTGGAATTGGTTCACCCTTGATGATTGACTCATAAACTTTAACACGTCCAGCAACATCATCCGACTTATATGTCAAGATTTCTTGCAAGGTATAGGCAGCACCATAAGCTTCCAATGCCCAAACTTCCATTTCACCGAAACGCTGTCCACCAAATTGCGCTTTACCACCCAAAGGCTGTTGCGTAACAAGTGAGTATGGTCCAATAGAACGCGCGTGGATCTTATCGTCGACCATGTGGGCTAACTTCATATAGTGCATGACACCAACACCGACACGTTTGTCAAATGCTTCACCCGTACGGCCATCATAAACAACTGATTTACCATCTTGTGGCAAGCCGGCTTCACGTAATGCGGCTTCAATTTCATCATCGCTAGCACCATCAAAGACAGGTGATGCAACGTGAATACCAAGTTGTTTTGCAGCAAATCCTAAGTGGAGTTCCAAAACTTGTCCAATGTTCATACGTGAAGGCACACCCATTGGTGAAAGCAAAATATCAATTGGTGTTCCATCTGGCATGTACGGCATGTCTTCCTCAGGAACAACCACAGAAACAGTTCCCTTGTTTCCATGACGACCAGCCATTTTATCACCAACTTGAATCTTACGCTTCTGAGCAATGTAGACACGTACCATCATATTAACGCCTGGTGCTAATTCATCACCATTCTCTGGTGTATAAATACGTACGTTTTGAACAACACCACCGCCACCGTGAGGGACACGTAATGACGTATCACGCACTTCACGTGCTTTTTCACCGAAGATAGCATGAAGCAAGCGTTCTTCAGCAGATAATTCTGTCACACCCTTTGGTGTCACTTTACCAACCAAAATATCACCATCATGAACTTCAGCGCCGACACGAATAATACCATCAGCATCCAAATCCTTCAACTGATCTTCACCCGTATTAGGAATTTCGCGTGTCATTTCTTCCGGTCCAAGTTTTGTGTCACGCGCTTCTGAGTCATATTCTTCAATATGAATTGATGTATAAACATCTTCACGAACCAAACGTTCGTTCAAAACGATAGCATCTTCGAAGTTATAACCTTGCCAAGTCATGAAAGCAATCAGTGGATTTTGACCCAAGGCTAATTCACCTTGTTCCATAGAAGGACCATCAGCCAAAACTTCATCTGCTTCAACGTGCTCACCAGCATGAACAATTGGCTTTTGGTTATAGTTTTTACCACCATTCGAACGACGGAACTTCATCAATTCGTACGTATCAAGTTGTCCATCTTCACGACGAACACGAATTTGGCGTCCATCAACGTATTCAACCTCACCTGCTGCACGTGAAATCATAGCAACACCGGAATCGTGTGCCGCCTTATATTCGATACCTGTACCAACAAGTGGTGCATGTGGATCAAGCAATGGCACGGCTTGACGTTGCATGTTGGCACCCATTAAGGCACGGTTAGAATCATCATTTTCCAAGAATGGAATCGCAGCTGTTCCAACGGAAACAACTTGTTTAGGCGAAACGTCCATGTAGTCAATGCGATCAATTGGCGTTTCAATGTTTTCTTCACCAAAACGCGCCATAACAGTATTATGCACAAAGCTACCATCTTCATTCAGTGGTGAGTTGGCTTGCGCAACAATATAATTATCTTCTTCATCGGCCGTCAAATAGTCAATTTTGTCGGTAACTTTGTGGGTTGTCCAATCAACACGACGGTATGGTGTTTCAACAAAACCATACTTGTTAATACGACCATAAGTAGCCAATGAGTTAATCAAACCAATGTTGGGACCTTCAGGTGTTTCAATTGGGTCTATTCGGCCATAGTGCGTGTAATGAACATCTCGCACTTCAACACCGGCACGATCACGTGTCAAACCACCTGGTCCAAGAGCTGACAAACGACGCTTATGGTTCATTTCACCTAATGGGTTAGTTTGATCCATAAACTGTGACAGCTGGGAAGAACCAAAGAATTCCTTAACAGCAGCAACAACAGGACGAATATTAATTAATTGTTGTGGCGTAACTGTGTTAGCGTCTTGTATTGACATGCGTTCGCGAACAACACGTTCCATACGTGTCAAACCAATACGGAATTGGTTTTGTAGCAATTCCCCAACTGATCGAATACGACGGTTTCCAAGATGGTCAATATCATCGACCGATCCAACGCCTTCTTGTAAATTCAAGAAGTAGTTCATACCAGCCAAAATGTCGGCTGGGCGAACTGTCCGGTCGTGTTCGTCAATATGACCATTTCCAATCAATAATAGCGTCTTGTCAGGATTTTCAGGCGCTTCAATTTTGATTTTTTGTAATGTTACAGGTTCTTCAAGAACCGCATCACCTGAAGGTGTATAAGTTGTTGTCTTGAAATCATCACGATCCAAAAATGGTGATAATTTAGACATTACAGACTTGTCAACTAATGTTCCTTTTTCGGCAATAATTTCACCTGAATCAGGATCAGCCAATGTTTCTGCTAATGTTTGGTTTAGTAAACGTGTCTTCAAAGACAACTTTTTGTTGATTTTGTATCGTCCAACAGAGGCTAAGTCATAACGTTTTGGATCAAAGAAACGCGCAACCAACAATGCACGTGATGAATCAGCTGTTTTAGGTTCACCTGGACGCAAACGTTCATAGATGTCTTTCAAAGATTCCTCAACACGTGAATCAGACATATCTTTGTGAACATCCTTTTCCAAAGTCATGTTCAAAGCGTCATACTGGTCTGAAAAAATATCAATAATATCAGAATCTGATCCAAATCCCAACGCACGAACTAACTCGGTCATGAGTAACTTACGTGTACGATCAATACGAACGTTTGCAATACTTTTTGCATCAGTTTCGTATTCTAACCATGCGCCACGGTTAGGAATAACAGTTGTACCGTAATGTGGACGACCGTTTTTATCTGTTTCTTGATTGTAATAGATGCCTGGTGAACGTACCAATTGAGAAACAATAACACGTTCAGCACCATTGATAATGAACGTACCTTGTTCTGTCATCAATGGAAAATCACCAAAGAAAACATCTTGAGACTTGATTTCACCAGTTTCGTGGTTAGTCAAACGCAAAGTTACGTGTAATGGTGCTGAGTAGTTAGCATCATGTTCACGCGCTTCATCAATGTTATATTTGGGTTCCATCAACTGGTAATCAACATATTCCAATGACAATGTTCCTTGGAAATCATCAATTGGCATGATGTCTCCAAACATTTCTTTGATACCATCATCTAAAAACCATTGGTATGATGCCGTTTGAATTTCAATCAAATTAGGTACATCCAAGACCTCTTTGATACTTGCATAAGACCGACGAGTACGGTGCTTACCGTACTTAACTAAATGTCCTGCCACACTTATCACCTCGTTAATTTTTTACCGTGTTTACATTACTGTTTGATTACAGATTAAACTTAATAGCTTAAAAAAGTAACCTATGAGCACAAAAAAAGCAATCGCCCCTGTTTCCGCAGATAACGTTTGCTTCAATATAAAGAAATTGCGGACAATATTTCGCAAAAATCATATTTATTCACAGTACTACAAATAATAATTATACATGAAATACAAAAAAAAACAACCTCAATAGGTCGTTTTTACTATGCCGCCGGTGGGAGTCGAACCCACACGGTGTTGCCACCACTGGATTTTGAGTCCAGCGCGTCTGCCAATTCCGCCACAGCGGCATATGATAAAGCCCTAAAGCTTAGGGCGGTAGAAGGGGATCGAACCCTCGCATGCTGGATCCACAAACCAGTGTGTTAACCACTTCACCACTACCGCCATGGCAGGGATAGAGGGAATCGAACCCCCATCAACGGTTTTGGAGACCGCTATTCTACCGTTTAACTATATCCCTAAAAATATAAATACATCGACTCAAAGTCGAAATAACATGGTAAGGAATTGCGCCTTACTTTACACTAAAAATTGTACATGTTTTTTTAAAACTTGTAGCGGTCACAGCGGGGCTCGAACCCGCGATCTCCTGCGTGACAGGCAGGCGTCCTAACCAGCTAGACCATGCGACCAATGGACGCTACAGGGATCGAACCTGTGACCCCCTGCTTGTAAGGCAGGTGCTCTCCCAGCTGAGCTAAGCGTCCA
>NZ_BMBS01000032.1 GCF_014634805.1 Leuconostoc falkenbergense | reverse complement strand
CACGGCGCATCATCCATCTAAGTATAAATTTTATACTCAGAGCATGTAGGAGCTACCTACGAATAATAATATAAGGAAAGTATATTATGCAAATTCAAAACCCTGTATTACCAGGATTTAACTCAGATCCATCAATTATTCGTGTGGCAGATACTTACTATATTGCGACATCAACATTTGAATGGTTCCCGGGTGTACGTATCCACGCCTCACAAGATTTGGTGCATTGGAATTTAGTTAAAAATGTTCTTGATACAACGACATTATTGGATATGAAGGGCAACCCATCATCAGGTGGTATCTGGGCACCAGATTTGTCTTATGCTGACGGTAAGTTTTGGTTGATTTTCACGGATGTTAAGATTACTGATGGCTCGTTTAAGGACATGAAGAATTACTTGACGACTGCGGAATCAATTGAAGGACCATGGTCAGATCCAATTTTGGTGAATGGTGTTGGTTTTGATGCCTCATTGTTCCATGATGATGATGGTCGCAAGTATCTCGTGCAACAGACCTGGGATCATCGTGAGTATCATCACCCATTTGATGGCATTACTTTGACTGAATTTGATACATCAACAATGAAGTTAAAGCCAGAAACAGCCCGCACAATTTGGGAAGGGACTGAGGTTAAGCTAGTTGAAGGCCCACATTTGTATAAAATTAAGGGTCAATATTACTTGTTTGCGGCAGAAGGTGGTACAATCTTTACTCACCAAGAAGTCGTAGCTCGGTCACAGTCTTTGGATGCATTGTCATTTGAACGTGAGCCAGAAGGACCATTCTTGACCAACTTTGATACACCAAATGCCTACTTGCAAAAGCAAGGACATGGTGCCCTTGTAAATACACCGGGTGGTGAATGGTATTATGCCTCATTATCAGCTCGCCCTTGGAATCATCCAACGGAAAGTGCTACGGATCCACGTGGTTGGTCAACATTAGGTCGCGAGTCATCAATTCAAAAAGTTGAATGGGATGAAGCAGGTTGGCCACGAGTTGTTGGTGGTCATGGTGGTTCAACGTTTGTTGACGCACCTAAGGACGCTATTTTGACTGATGCACCAGCTGATCATTCACAACACGATGACTTTACTGATGAAAAGCTTGACATTAACTGGAACACACTACGTGTACCATTTACTGAAAAGATGGGTCACACTGGCGCGGGTAAATTAGTGTTGCGCGGACAAGGTTCATTGGCTAACACGTTTGACCTATCCTTGATTGCACGTCGCTGGCAAGCTTTCTACTTTGATGCCGAAACCAAAGTAAAGTTTGATCCATATTCATATCAAGCAATGGCTGGTTTGACTAATTACTACAACCACTCACATTGGTCATTTATCTTCATTACAAAAAATGATGAGGGTCAAAATGTCATTGAAGTTGGTGAAAATAAAGGTGGCTTGCGTAACGGATCATACACGTCATACTTTAAAGACGATGCACCGGTGATTCCTGAAGGCACAGAATACGTATGGTTTAAGTCAGAAAATCGTAAGGAATCATATACTTATTACTATTCATTTGATGGCCAAAACTGGATTGCAACCGGTATTACATTAGATGCTGCCGTATTGTCAGATGACTATGTCGTACGCGAATATGGCGGTTTCTTCACGGGGGCTTATGTTGGATTAGCTGCAGTCGATTACTCAGGCTATGACTCAACAGCAGAATTTGATTTCTTCGACTATAAGGAATTGGGCGATTACCAAGAAGCTGACGGTAGTTATTCTTGGAAAAAATAAGAGAGTCGATTTTATTAAAAATAACATATAAATAAGCAACAGTATCTCAAGTAATTGTTACTTCAATTGATTATACGTTTTTAAACAGAAAGTGTCTTACAAATGAAAGTGCATAAATTATCGGCAGGCTTTATTTACTTCTTTGGTGCTTTAGGTGGGTTATTATTTGGTTATGATACGGGTGTGATTTCTGGTGCCATATTGTTTATTTCTAAGCAGTTGACTTTGACCAAATGGCAAGAAGGCTGGGTTGTTTCCGCAGTTCTCGTGGGCGCCATTCTTGGTGCCGCTGTGATTGGACCTTTATCAGATCGCTTTGGACATCGAAAACTACTGTTACTATCGTCGATTATATTTTTTATCGGCGCAATGTGGTCTGGTTTCGCACCGGATTTCCTGCATCTGGTTGCCTCGCGTATTGTCCTAGGTTTGGCTGTGGGTGGTGCTTCATCACTTATTCCAACTTATTTGTCAGAAATGGCGCCAGCTGATAAACGAGGTGGCGTCGCATCATTATTCCAAATGATGATTATGACGGGAATCTTAATTGCGTATATTTCAAATTACTTATTACAAGGATTGACATTTGGTTGGCGTATCATGCTGGCTTTGGCTGCCCTACCAGCCCTACTCCTGTTTATTGGTGGCTGGGTATTGCCCGAATCACCGCGATTTTTGGTTCGTGAAGGCAAAATGTTGGCAGCGCGTCAAGTGTTGGCGATGTTTAATAATGATGACAAACTTGTTGAAGCGGAGTTAGATGATATAGCGTTACAGGCTCAGACAAAATCAGCTGGTAGTTTAGCGGACTTGTTTGGCCCACTTAGTCGGCCAGTGCTTATTATGGCGATGGGATTGGCAATTTTTCAACAAACCATGGGGTGTAACACGGTACTTTACTACGCACCAACGATTTTCACTGATATTGGATTTGGTATCTCAGCAGCCTTGATGGCGCACATTGGCATTGGTATCTTTAACGTGATTGTGACTTGGGTCGCGGTCATGATTATGGACAAAATTGATCGTAAGAAAATGTTGATTTACGGTGCATGGGGGATGGGTATTTCGCTGATTTTGATGTCAGTTGGCATGCAACTTTCGGGTACAGGTAAGTTTGGTTCATATCTTGCTGCGATTGCATTAACAATTTACATTGCTTTTTTCTCTGCAACATGGGGTCCAGTAATGTGGGTTATGATTGGTGAAAGCTTCCCACTCAATATCCGTGGTTTAGGTAATTCATTTGGTGCTGTGGTCAACTGGACAGCGAACACGATTGTTTCACTGACCTTCCCACCATTGCTAAGTGCTTTTGGTACAGGCAATTTATTCTACCTCTATGCGGTGATGTGTTTCATTTCCATTTGGTTTGTGCACAAGTTTACCATTGAAACACGTGGTCGTTCATTGGAACAAATTGAAGCGAGATTACGTCATCGTAAGAATCATTTAAATGATGAACCTGTTGCAAATTAGTAACAATAATCAGTCGTTAGACTGATTTTTTTAAATCAAAATGAAAGAGAATTTAAAAAATGAAAACAACCATTCAACCATTTGGTGAGTTTGAAGGACAAAATGTGTCGGCTTATTCTTTAGAAAATAAGAATGGTACTCGGATTACGGTCCTTGATTTTGCTGGTATTTGGCATGAATATTTGGTCATTGACGAAGGAACACGTGTTAATATGTTATTGTCAGCACCGAACATGTCAGGTTACACCGATAATCCTTTTTATATCAATCGTTTAATTGGTCGCGTCGCTGGTCGTATTAAAGATGCAACATTTAAGCTTGGCGATCAATTGATTCAAACACCACAAAATGAAGGTAATAACTCGCTACATGGTGGTGGGAATGGTTGGTCAAATACCATGTTTACGGTGAAATTTGACCAAAATAGTATTGTCTTGACGGCGACCATAACGTCAGCGCAAGACGGCTTTCCGGGTGATTTAGAATCAGAAATACGTTACACACTTGAAGATGATGATACTGTGGCCTTGACCATGAGCGGGACACAACGTGAAACTGATGGTGTATTTAATCCGACGTCACATGCTTATTTTAATTTAAGCCAATCTGATGATGTCTCAAATCATGAATTGCAGCTTAACAGTAAAGTTCATTTGGTAGTTGATGCTGGTAAAGTGCCAACTGGGGAGACAGTCGCCAATCATAATTCGCCATTTGATTTGAGAATGGCGTCGGATTTGGGCGCTGCGTTAGCAACTTTGGATAAAACAACCGCAGAGCATGGCTTTGATGATGTCTTTGTCGTTCAAGGACCAAAAATTGCTAGTTTGAAAGATAAGGTCAGTTCGCGTACAATAGATGTAATATCTCATCGAAATGGGTTAGTTGTTTTCACCGCCAATTCGATGACATCGGATATGATAAATAATCATGGCAACGGACATAAATGGGTGGCAGTTGCCTTGGAGCCCCACACATTACCAAACTCTGAAAATATTCCAGCCTTTGGTGACGTGCGTTTGAAAAAAGATGAAACCCGTGTGGCAGAAATTGTTTATCGTTATCACAAATAAGGGAGAGGTGCTGGTTGTTTTAATGCCAGCGATGCTATGAAGAAAACAGATCAAATCACCATGCGGGATCATAATCAGCGCTTAGTTTTACAAGCGTTATTTAATGCCAAAGAAACGTCGCGTGCCCAACTTGCGGTTGACCTAGAATTGCATAAATCCACCATTAGCTCGATTTACCGTGATTTAGATGATATCGGTTTTATTGAAGATTTGGGTGAAGGGGATACAACCGAAACAGGTGGCCGCAAGGCTAAAATGATTCGCTTCAATCGCAATTACGGTTTTGTGGTTGCATTTGACATGGGACGTCATCATTTACGAATGGCACAGGTACGTTTGAGTGGTGAAGTAATCGCAACTGATGAATTTGATGTTGATGGCTTGACACTAAAGCAAGTTGTAGACTTAATGATGAAAAATTTGCATCGTATTAAACCGCAAAAATATGGCACGCAAGAGGGTGTCATGGGAATTGCGGTTGGTGTGCATGGCGTTGTTGATCATAATCAAGTAACGTACTCGCCTTTTTTTGATTATTCAGGTATTGATTTAGCTGATATGCTTGGACAAGTGATTAGTGTGCCAGTTTTACTAGAAAACGAAGCCAATTATGCTGCTGTTTATATTCGTGACTATCATGACTATCGTCAAATTGACCAATATGATAATTTAATTGCACTCAATATTCACTATGGTATTGGTGCTGGAATTATTATTGATGGTCAACTATATCGTGGCTTGTCCGGACGAGCTGGCGAAGTTGGTCGCAGTATTGTTTGGTCTCAGAATAAAGAAATTATTCGTATGGAAGATTTATATTCTGAAGATGCCATGCTGAAACGTTTGGCCGAAGCTTTAGGTAAAAAAGAAGTTGTCCGTGCTGATTTTGTGGCTTGTGCTAGTCATAATGCACCAGAAACGACAGCGTTAATTGATGATTGGGTCCGTGGCATTGCACAAATGGCTTATGATATTATACAAACCTATGCCCCACAAGCGCTTTTTATTCACTCACGTTTTATCGCTGAAATGCCGGAATTATTAGGTCACGTGATTGAAGTGTATCAAGATCTGAATCCAACTTGTCAATCAGAATTATTATTTGCAAATCACTCTGTCTATCAAGCAACTTTGCTTGGTGGGGCAGCAAGTGTGACGCGCCACGTGCTTGACTTGGAAGATGTTGATTTGAAGTTCAGCCATTGAGTATGGAATTGGAAATCAACTGTTCAACCAAAACAATTAGTATTGAAAAAGCTTAAGATTTATCCCAATTATATGGCATAAGGCTTAAGCTTTTTTGCTGTTAAGTTGTATCACTGAAAAGGAACAATTGTAAAATCGAAAGCATGATTAGTTTCGCCGGAAATATGATATTCTGGCTCGACGTCGGTACCCCAGCTGTCTATGCCACCTACACCGCGAACGGCGCCATAAATCGTGATGACGCTACGTCTAGGCAGGGGGAGTTCTTCAATATGTGTGGCGCTTTCAAGCTCAATTGCAGTATAAGGTAGTGCTGAAAAAGCAAATGGTTGTGTATGTTGATTAAAAGTAAGTCGGTTAATTGACGTACTATGGTCGTGTGTTTGCTGTGACGCTGCATTTTTGACTGTTAGAGAATGAGTTGCCATGTGCATGCCCATTTCCTGTGGCACAAGATAAGGTGTTAGCGGTAGGCCAACAATGTCAAACGTTCCTGTCAAAGCGCCCGCTTGTCGATCAGGGTAAGTTTCACCAGATAGACCAGTATATTGAAAACCATCAGCGACTTCTGGCATGATAAAGCTTAATCCTAAAGCTGGTAATTCTGGTAATCCAGTGGTCCCAGTGTAGTTTACTGTGATTGTGATGTTACCGTTTTGACTCACTAAATAAGTAACATCAACTGTTGTTTGTTGTGTTGTAGCTGTTAAAAAACTGAAGGTAATGGCCACATTTTTAGCAAAAATCTCATTTGAAAAACGATTATTATCAGGTGCAATAGGGAGACCAATATTTTCATCGTCTACTTGAATGCTGACGTTTTTTAGCGTTGTAAACATGTCTGCGCCAAACCAAGCTGCTGATTGAGTTGAAAAATGACTACCACGATCATTATCAGTTGTTGCGCGCCAAAAAGTTAATTTTGGCACACGGTACAGCCATTCTGCTGCATTGACAACGAGTGACTCTAGTCCACCTTTTTCATAACTAAAAATATAATCAAAACTATTGCCATGTAGGCCAAGCGTGCCATCTCCATATACAACATGTAACTCATTCATTGTCATAGCGTCCATAATAATATCTGACCTCCTGCATGGCTGGCTTTTCTTGACGGTTGGCAAACATGATACCATCACCTGAAAATTCATAATCTGAATGGCGATCATTAAAATCACCACCATATCTTAACACTTGCTGACCAGTGACTTTATCGGTTACGTACAAAGCTTGATCAATATAATCCCAAATGAAGCCACCTAAGTAACTATCAAATTCATCAAATAGCTGCATATAATCACCTAAACCACCAATTGAATTACCCATACTATGCATATATTCACAATTTAAATAAGGTTTTTTGGGGGTGATTGGTGAGATAGTCTTTTATTGCTTTTGGATGTGCATACATTCGGCTTTCAACGTCAGATATGCGATCCTCATCAATACGATTTTGAAAAACACCTTCATAATGGGTTAGACGTGAGTCATCAACTGATTTGAAGTAGGCGTCCATTGCTGCAATATTGTCACCTGTATAGGATTCATTGCCCAATGACCAAAACAAAATTGCAGGATGATTTTTAAATTGTTCAAAATTGGATTTGGCGCGATCTAAAACAACGTCTTGCCATTCAGGAATGGAACCAGGGACATTATAGGATGGTTCGACAGCGCCCATTTTTTGCCATGAACCATGAGATTCTAGGTTAGTTTCCGCCATCATATAAATGCCATTTTGATCGCATAAATTGTACCAAGGTATTTGGTTTGGGTAGTGAGATGTACGAACGGCATTGATGTGGTTGTCTTTGAAAACACTAATATCTTTTTTCATGTCGCTCATTGTGATGTTGCGACCGCCTGTGGGACTCCATTCATGACGATTGACGCCATTTAAGTGCAACGGCACATTGTTAAGCGTGACACGATTATGACCATCTTTGTGTAAACGACGGAAACCAAATGAATATGGGACAACAGCAATAATGTTTTGATTAGCATCAAAAATCGTGATGAGTAATTGATATAAATTAGGGTGCTTATGCGACCATAATGCAACGTTTTCAATGACTGCACTTGAAAGCGTAACGTGACTACTAATAGCAACGGTTTCTTGCCAAACAATGTTTTGCGATGGGTTTTGAACCACTATTTTGGCACTTGTACCAGTTAATTTGCCGTCAAAAGATAGTGACATTGACAAAGTGCCTGTATGCAATTGTTTGTCTACGGTAGGCTTGAGAAACAAGTCAACCAAGTTCACTTGAGGCATTGCAAGTAAACGCACGCTACGAAAGATACCCGAAAAACGGAACATGTCCTGATCTTCAATAAAAGCAGCTGTACTGTATTTATATACTTCAACTGCTAATTTATTTTCACCCGCTTGCAAATAAGGTGTTAGATCAAATTCAGCTTGTGAAAAACTATCTTCAGAATAACCAATAAAATGACCATTGAGCCAAAGATACATCGCTTTTTCAACGCCATCAAATTGAATATGAACGTCATGTTGAGCAAAGTTGTCTGGTAACGTAAAGGTTTTGATGTATTGACCAACGGTATTGTCTGCCGCTTCACTGAAAAGACCTTTATAGGATTTATCGTGACTAAGAGAATATGGTGGACGTCGATAGATTTTGCCCTCCCAAGGGTAGAGTGTATTGATGTAGTGAATTTGACCAAATCCTTGTAACTCAATATGCCCCGGAACAGCAATGTGTTCGAATTGTTCAACGTCAAAATCCGGTTGTTCAAAGCCAATCAGTCGCTGAGATGGATTTTCTGAAAAATGAAATTGCCAGTCACCATCTAAACTTTTAGTAAAACTCGACTGCTTTTGTTTGATTTCATCTGTTGTTTGGTACATGGTATGATCACTATGAGCTGGCAATTTACCAACGCGGAAGACGCGGGGATCATCTAACCAATCCAATTTTTCTAACATAATGTCTCCTTTATTAGTATAATAATGAAACCGCTTACAATAGAATTTTACCATAAATTAGTAAATATTTTATAGAATTTATTTGATGATTACTAAATGTTTTTTAGTCAAACTAAATGAAAGAGGCAAAAAAAACAACCTCAACATGAGGTTGTTTTTTGAAGCGCTTAGCCGCGAACAACTAATACGTCTGTTTTGGCAGTGCGAGTTACAAATTCAGTTACTGAACCAATAACTAAGCGTTCTACGGCGTTCAAGCCAGTAGCACCAATAACGATTAGATCGGCATTTACTTCACTTGGGACATCCTTAGCAATCAATGCTTTAGGTGAGCCATATTCAATTAAGTAGTCAACATTTTTGACACCAGCCTCGGTTGCTTGAGCCTTGTACTTTTCTAAGCTTTTGCGTGTTTCATCTGACACAGCCTCAACCATGGTGTCATCGAAACTAGCAACGTTTTGGAAAGCACGAGTATCAATTACGTTCAAAATTGACAAAACACCGGCATCGCCAGCGTCCAGTGTCAACTCAATGGCGCGAGACAAGGCAGCTTCAGATTCTTTTGAGCCATCCATAGGTACCAAAATCTTGTGATAGTTTGCTGTCATAATAACTTCCTCCATAAAACGTGTTCCCACGGTTTTTCTTTACACCTTTAGTATAGCGCTTTCATACTAAAATTAGTAGTAAATTGTCTATTATTTCACAGAATAGTCTAATTCCAATAAAAAAGCGTTCACAAATGTGAACGCACGGGTCATGCCCGGAATACTCAATTGATACCGTTAATCGTTGCGCAGATTTTCCTCGAAATTATCGAGGTGGATGGTGCATCAAGATTGTCAGATTACCGAATGAAAGGGCAGATCTTCTAAGTCAAGAATTCCCAACCGAAAATAAAGGTTGTAAGGAAAAAGCTGATGATGCAACAATGCGTATATCTGAGTAATTCAAAGTATATTATAACGCGAAAAGATTTTGAACAACAGTCTTGACATTTTCAGCTTAAACCTTTTTGTTGTTGTGATTTTAACGACTGATAAACATCACGGAATTGTTTTTCTGTTTTAGAATTACCTTTTGGTTGGAAGTAAGTTTTGTTTTTGAGTTTGTCTGGTAAATATTGTTGCGGCACCCAGTCATTATCAAAATCATGCGGATAAATGTAGTCCACACCATGACCAAGATCGTGCGCACCTTTGTAATGCGCATCTTTCAAGTGATCTGGAATATCCGAAATTTTACCACTGCGGACATCACTGAGAGCGTTATCAATTGCAGTATAAGCAGCATTTGATTTTGGTGATAAAGCGAGTTCGATTATGGCGTTGGCCAATGGAATGCGCGCTTCTGGAAATCCAAGCGTTTGTGCGGCCTGAATGGCTGTTATAGCGCGTTGTGCTGCAGCTGGATTAGCTAAACCGATGTCCTCATACGCAATCACAGTTAATCGTCGCGCTAAGATTGGTAAATCGCCAGATTCAATAATGCGCGCTGCATAATGCAACGCAGCATCAGCGTCTGATCCTCGAATTGATTTTTGTAGCGCAGAAATAACGTCATAGTGTGCATCGCCATCTTTGTCTGCTGACAATGCCTTGCGTTGCACCGTTTCTTCAACAATAGGTAAGGTAATATGGATGACATTATTTTTATCTGGTTTTGTGGATAATACAGCGAGCTCCAAACCATTGAGCGCACTACGGAGGTCGCCATTAGTGGCTCGTGATAGTTGCGTTAATGCATTATCATCAAGCGCAACATCATATTCACCAAGTCCTTTTTCTTTGTCATCTAGTGCACGCGCAACGGCACTTTTAATATCCTCAGCACTAAGACTATTCACCTGAAAAATCTGTGTACGGGAGCGGATGGCGGGTGTGACGTTAATATATGGATTTTCCGTGGTGGCGCCGATTAGAATAATTGCCCCTGATTCAAGGTGTGGCAACAAAAAGTCTTGTTTAACTTTGTTCAAACGATGAATTTCGTCGAGCAATAATACGACTGTACCAGACATTTTGGCTTCTTCAGCAACAATTTGCAAATCTTTTTGACTATCAGTTGCTGCGTTAAGCATACGAAAAGCATATTTTGACGAACCGGCAATCGCACTAGCGATTGAAGTCTTACCTGTACCGGGTGGACCATATAAAATCATGGAACTCAAGCGATGCGCAGCGACCATGCGCCAAATAATCTTGCCTTCACCGACAAGATGTTGTTGACCAACAATTTCTTCAATTTTTGTGGGGCGCATACGGTACGCAAGGGGTTGTTGCATGAGGCACTTATCCTAAATAAATATTATCAACATTAACAGCGGTGTTGGCTGCTAGTAAAACGGCGATTGGATCATCATGCTGATGGCTTTTGGTTGCGTCAGATAATAATGTGAAAGGGTGCTTACTTTGTGTAGCTAGACCAACGTATTTAGCAAAATAGTCGCCTGCGAGATTTTGGTCGATAAGCACTTTTCCAATGCTGTGTGATTTTAACGAAGCGGCAAAAGCTGATTGTATTGCAGTGCTGCCAAGTTGTGAGACTTTAACAGCAACAATAACACGTTCTCGAAACGTGCCGAGGTAGCGGCTTTGTTCGTCAGGATTAATTTTTGGTGTGCCGTTACCAAGTTGCTCTTGCTGTAAGCGTTCATTGATGTCCATATTTTTCTCCGATACGTTTGATAATTCCATTATACGTTATCTGAGAATGGTTTTTCATGTTTAGCTGAGGATTTTTGCGGATCAATTTTATTTGTCAAGGTTGAACGTGATGAGTATCAAACATTTTGAGTGATAGTAAGGTTAAAATAATAGCGCCGCCGCCTAGAAATAAAATCAGTATACCGATTAGTGAATTAGTTAGTAGTGGTGATCCAACTAAAACCAAGCTAGCCAATATTTTACCTAGTTGAAAGATACTACCATTGAAAGCAATATAGGCGCCACGCTGGCTTTTGGGCATTAAATTAGCCAACTGTACCTGTCGAGTTGGCACATACATGAGTTCTCCAAAAGATAGAATTAAGCTTGAAATAAGGAGTGGTAAAAAAGTGATTGTGGTTGCTTGCAAAGCAAAGCCAATCGTGAATAATAATGTGCCAATTGTGAAAATATAGCGTGTATTATACCGCGCAATCCATTTTGAAAACAGTGCAGTGAAAAATATAATAATTAGTGTGTTTATTGTCGTTAACACGCTAATCATTTTAACACCGTTCAGTGGCACAGCAAATATTGTCGTGTGAACGAATTTTTCTGCAAGATGAATCGCAATATAATTTGTCCGTTGAAATTCAACCGCAAGCAATAAAATACCACCCAACGTGAAAATGAGAAATGGTAAATCTTTGAAGACAGGCTGATAGTGTTTGAAGACAGCAAGCATGCCGATTTTTGGTGAGGATAGTTGGTTGCTTTGATAGGTTTCTGTAATTGAAAAAATCGTCAATAAAAGTGATAAAGTGTTAATTATCATGAGCGTAGAAGCTAATATTATGAAGTGTGATTCAAATAACCAACCGCCAATCATACTGCCGATCATTAACGATAAGTTACTAGCCCAATAATTGATGGCATACATAAAGGCACGTGTTGTTTTAGTTGAAACGTCGATTAACATTGCCTCGCTGGCTGGGTTAAGCAAGCCACTAGCAACATTGCCAATTGACATCATGATAAAGGTTAGCCAAGGCAGATGGTATACTGGGATGTTTGCCAAAAAAATGCCAGCTGATCCGATTAGTTTAATGGTTTCACCAGTAATCAATAAAGGTCGCCGTCCATACATATCTGTCAAATGGCCACCATAAACACCGGCTAAAAAAGCAATGACGATATTAATCATCATTAAGATTCCTGCTGTTTGTGCATTATAGGCATGGGATAAATAGATAGCCATAAATGGGAAAATCAGTGAACTACCAAAACGACTTAAAAATTGGATTTTGATACGAGCTTTAATATTAGGATGTAAAGTTTGCCACATGAGATTATTTCTCGCTTTCATAATTGCATGTTATGATTATAGCAAGTTATGATTATAAAATAGACGTTAATTTTGTAAAACGGACTTCGTTAAAATAAAATGTCTACTTTTACAGCAGGGATATGAAAATGATTAGTAAAATTTACATTGAATTACGTCTTCATTATTTAAAATTTGGAACAATTGTTCAGTTTAGAACCAAAGAATTAGCTGAATTTTGGGCGGTTTCAGTTAAACAAGCGCAACGAAGATTACGGCATTTTTCGGATGACAGACTGTTAACTTATGAGCCGGGACGAGGGCGTGGTCATTTGTCAAAAATTCATTTTTTAAATGATTTTCGTGTGGAGTTAACAGACACGATGCGTCATGCAATTATCATAAATGATAATTGCATGACGTTTTATCTTTTTCAACTAGGCATACCGACAATTTGGTTGGCACAATTTCGTCGTCAATTAACAAATCTTTTAGGATTACAAGTGCAAGACGATCATAAACGAATCTTAAGGCAAGTTTCGACGCGTAAAATAACATCATTAGACCCAGTTAACGTGGCTATTCATCATGAATATGAATTAGTTATGCAACTAGGTGATACGTTAATCAAGTATGACAATGGGTTACAACCAGGATTAGCACACCATTGGACGTCAAATCAATCGGCGACGATCTGGACTTTCTATTTACGTAAAGGGGTACAGTTTCATAACGGCAAGGAAATGACTAGTCTTGATGTCAAAAAGACATTTGAGCGTGTGCAACAGCGAGTAGGTGCTCGCTATTGGCAGTTGATCAATCTTGTAAAAATAGTTCCGCGAGCCACAGACGTCGTTGAATTTTATTTTAGTGCGTCTGAACCACTATGTGCGAGATTTGTTGCCGACGCCAAATATATTATCATTGATTGTGATTCGTCAATTGACAATCTTCATTGGATTGGAACGGGCGCTTTTGAAGTGGTTGAAAGCACAAATGACATCTTTAGGTTGAAAGCTTTCAATAATTATTATGGTTTTCGTGCCATGATTGATGAGGTTCAGTATCTGTTAGTTGATGATGATAACATCGCCAAACACTTATTTAATCCCGAAGACTATGGCAATTATGACTATATAAAAAAACAACGTGCTATACCTGGTGCTGAATTTGTCATCGCGAACATGAATCGCAAGACTATCATTCAGGACACATTAGTACGGGAAGCATTATACAACATCATTGATATGCGTTATTTTGATAGGCATTTGGGTGATATTGCCAGTCATTACCACCGTGAGGATTCTATTGCAGATCATAATAAATCTATGCAGCAGGCTAGACAGTTAATCAGAAAATCTGGTTATTCCGGCGAACCAATTATTCTAGGTGTGCTTTCGCATATCAAATCGGCTATTGATATGGCGAAGTGGATACAAGAACGTGCACAACAAGCTGGTATTTATATTGAAATTTTGTATTATAGTTTTACAAATGATTACTATTCCGATGTTTTGGAGCAACAAGCAGATCTCGTCATGTTAGCTGATGTCCCAATGAACGACGACGAATTTGCTTATATAGAATTTCTAACAAGCCCGACATTATTGGTACAAAAAATGTTAACAATTGATTTGAAAAATGATTTGCAGCAAATGGTTATTCAATTCAAACAAGCACCAACTATAGAACAGCGACATACTATATATTTGACGATTGATAATTGGCTAACAGATCATTTTTTCATGATTTATACAATTCATGCGGTTCGTGATGTCTATATCCATCAATTTCTAGCTAATGGTGAATATGGAAATGACTATAAAAACGCGTGGCAAATGCCAAAATAACACAAAAAAAAGCACCACCAAACGCGATATGTAACCAAAAGTTAAAACAACTTTTTGGTGTACTATCATGAATGGTAGTGCTTTTAAACCGAATTGAATTAATTTATTAACCCAAACGGTTGTAGTATTCGACGATCAACGCTTCGTTGATTTCGGCATCTAGTTCTTCACGTTCTGGCAAACGAACTAAAGTACCTTCAAGCTTTTCGGTATCAAATGATACGAATTGTGGACGAGCCACTACTGATTCAACAGCGACTTGGATAGGCAAGATGTTCTTTGACTTCTCGCGAACTGAGACAACTTGACCAGGTTGAACGCTGTATGATGGGACATCAACGCGCTTACCGTCAACCAAGATGTGACCATGGTTAACTAGTTGACGTGCTTGTTGGCGTGTTGTTGCCAAACCAAGACGGTAAACCAATGAATCCAAACGTTGCTCCAACAAGATCATGAAGTTAGTACCGTGAGTACCCTTACGGATCTTACCAGCTTTGTTAAACAAAGAATGGAATTGACGTTCAGTCAAACCGTAAGTGAAACGCAACTTTTGCTTTTCACGCAATTGTGTACCATATTCAGAAATCTTAGCGCGACGGCCGGCACCGTGATCGCCAGGTGCGTATGCACGACGTGACAATTCTTTACCAGTACCAGACAATGAAACACCCAAGCGACGAGAAATGCGCCACTTTGGACCTGTATAACGTGACATGTATATGTCCTCCAAAATGTAGTTTGCTGTACATTTGAGGGTAAGTACCAGATGCGTGCAGCGCCGAACTTGACGTTTCTCAGAGCCAGTAGCTATGGCCTTACTAACGATTTGGGGCGCTGTTGACGCGCTTCTTTACTTACTGCTACTCAATTTAACAACTTCTCCCATACTACCAGAAACTTACGTAAATAGCAAGTTCTTAAGAAAGCTGTAAACGATTTGAGATTTAGCAAACGTCCTTTAATTCAGCTAAATAAGTGATAATATTGAGAGTGAAAATTAAAAGGTCGGAAACTATCTCTATGTTCAATTTTACAATTCTAGCAATTATATTAGCACTCGTGGTTATTGCCTATTTAGCAATCTTTGTTTTACAAAGAGCTACTGTCAAAAAAGTCAATGAACTGAAAGCTCGGAAAGCACAACTCGAATCACTAAAGGTTCGTAATGAGTTGGTTGAGGCACGTAAGCTATCCTTGACAGGGCAATCACTCAAAAATTATCAGAAATTTGAAAGTGATTATAACGACGTTCAAAATAATAAATTTTTGAAAATTGATCAACAAGCCAATTTGGTTCTTTTTGAGGCGCGCGGAATCAATATTGTTAAAACACGCCGTGAAATGGTGCGTTTGCAATCAATGGTTGATGATACAGAAACGACCATTAAAAACGTGCGCGCAGGTTTGTCAGATTTGAAGAAAATTGATGAAGCGCATCGAGAAGCAATTCGTGATCTTAAAAAGAAGTATGAAGACTTACGCAAACGTTTACTGGCCGAAAATTTCAAGTTTGGGCCAGCCAATCCTGCGCTTGACCAGTTTTTGAGTCAACTTGAAGGTGATTATGATGAATTCACCCGTTTGACTGAAGCGGGTGATCATGCCACGGCCTCAGACATTTACGAACAACTTGCCATGGAAACCACACAAATGGAAAACATGATGCAAGATATTCCGGCTTACTTTGACAAATTGAACGTTAAATATGTTGAACAACTCAATGAACTTGCGCAGGGGCATGCACAGTTAGTGGCGGATGGCTATGTGTTCCCCAATGATAGCGTTGAGCAGGAACTACAAGCAATTGATGGGCAACGCCAACAAGTGTTGAATTTATTGGCTGATCTTAAATTAAAAGAAGTTGCCGAGCAAAATGGTTACATTGAAACACGTATTGATAATATGTACGATACAATGGAAACTGAAGTCAAGGCACGCCAACATGTTGTTAAAAATGCGAATAACTTATCATCTGATTTGTTGCGCTTGCGAGAACAAAATCAAGCTTTGACAATTGAACTAGATCGTTTGGGGCAAAGTTTTCAATTTAATCATCAAGAGTTGGAAACCCGACGAACATTACTTGAACAAATTAATACGGCGGAAGCACAAATTGATCATAATGATGATTTGTTAGAATCCAAAGAAATTTCATACAGTGAGTTGCGGATTCAACAAGAAAAACTTTTGAAGCAATTTGCCGAAATTGAAACACAACAAGTTGAAATTTGGGACAAGATTTCTGGATTGGAAAAAGCAGATCGTTCAGCTCGTCAACTAGGTGGTCAATATCAACAAGAAATTGAAAATATTAAACATGCTGTCGAGCGTCTTAATTTACCAGGTTTGCCAGCGGTTTATCTGGAGTATTTCTACGCTGTATCAAATGAATTAGAACGATTGGCTAAGTCTCTAAATGCCAATTTGATTGATATGGATGAAGTCCAACGTCAACTTAACATTGTCTCTGCCGATATTGACACATTAAAAGAAAAGACAGATGATATTGTTGACGAGGCCGCACTGACTGAGCAACTATTACAATATTCAAATCGTTATCGTGCTTCAAGCGAGCGGGTAGCTGCTGCCAGTGAACAGGCGCGTATGTTTTATGAACGAGAGTATAATTTCAAACAGGCAATGGACGTCTTGGGGCCAGCACTTAATAGCGTTGAACCTGGCATATATGAAAAAATCGTTGATTCCTATATGCGTCGCAAAACGCCATTGTCTTAAAAGTCATCACAATCGTGATGGCTTTTTACATTAAAAAATGAGGCAATAAATGAAACAAGTTACTGATTATCCAGAAATTCAAACCGAGCGTTTGCGGCTTCGTCGTGTTCGCCTATCGGATGCTCCGGCAATGCTGATATATATGAGTGATGAAGATACAGTCCGTTGGTTATCTGGAATAAGAAAACAAACGATTACCGAAATAACACAATCTATTCGTGATTATTTTTGGCATGATGAACCTGGCACCATGAAATATGCTATTGCTGATTTGAAAACTGATGAATTAATGGGAACAATTGATTTTCGTTACCATTCTGACTAAAATGATGCAGAAATTGGTTATGTTTTGGCACCACAACAACGAGGCAATGGCTATGTTAGTGAAGCAGTGAAAGCATTGCTTCACATTGGATTTACAGAATTAGCTATTAATGTTATCTGGATCGGGCATGATCAAGATAATGTTCGAAGTCGGCGGGTCGCACAGCGACTTGGTTTTCATAGTGAAGGGGTAGATTCACAAGGTCACCAAATTTGGACACTGACTAAGAATCAGTATCTTGCAATGCAATAATAAAAGGCTTCATCTTTATCTAGATGAAGCCTTTTATATTAAGACATTTTAGAATGTTTGATACCATAGGCAAAATACCAGATGATACCAATTACAAGCCAGATACCAAACATCTTGAGGGTCTCAGCTGATAACTGTGAAATGAAGAATAGACTCAACAGACCGCCAATGAACGGAATGGCAGGATAGCCGGGAACTTTGAAGCCATCATGAGCCAAGTCTTTACGACGGCGTAAAATCAGTATACCAAAGTTAATAAACATGAAAGCAACTAAGGTTCCGGCGTTGATTAAGCTAGCCAAAGTGCTTAATGGAATCAAACCTGCAAAAATCATTTCAATGGCAACGGCTACGATCAACGCATTGACGGGTAAATGAGATCCTTTTGAAATGTGTCCTAGTGATCTTGGTAGCAAACCATCTCTACCAAAAGAATAAGCAAGTCGTGATGAGGCATAAACAAGCGCTAAGACGGCTGTAAACATACCAATTAGTGCACCGACCGTGATGACAACAGAGAATTGTGTTTGATGAACGACTTGCAAAGCAAAAGCAGCAGGATCATCAACACCCAATTTTTTGTAGTTAACAATACCGGTTAAGACGATTGAGAAAAGTGTGTACAGCAAGGCAGAAACAATGACTGTACCAACAATCCCTCTTACCATTGTCTTTTGGGGATTTTTGACTTCGGCAGCATGTGCAGCGATTGTATCAAAACCAAGAAAAGCGAAAATAATACTGGCAGTAGCTGCCCAAATACCATTCAATCCGCCAAGACCACTATGAAATTCTTTTGGATAAAATGGGACATAATTAGTTGTTTTAATGAAAAATGAGCCACCAATAATGAATAGTGCAAGGATAACGATTTTTAAAACGACGGCACCGTTTTCAATCTTTTTCGAGGTGCTAAGACCACGAGAAAGAATTGCTGCCACAATCAGAATAATCAACATGGCAAATAGATTAACCACGCCACCTTCCATTGGACCCGCCATGAGTGCCTTGGGCATATGAATATTAAATATTGTTAACAAGTTGCCTAAATAAGCGGAAAAACCAGTGGCAATAGCAGAAACAGCGAGAAAGTATTCGACAATTAAGGACCAACCCAATAGCCAACCAATAATTTCGCCATAAATCACGCCACCGTATGAATAGGCTGAACCAGCCACTGGCATCGCTGATGAAAATTCAGCAAAAGCCATGCCTGATAAACCAGAAAAGACCGCCGCAATCAAAAAAGCAATTGCCACAGCCGGCCCAGCATGCTCAGCCGCTTCGTGGCCAGGTAAGATAAAAATACCTGTGCCAATAACAGTTCCAACCCCTAGACTAATCAGATCCTTAGTAGTTAAAACACGCTCCATGTGTGAATCAGCAGCAATATAATTATTGACTGACTCCCGTTTAAAAGCTCTTGATAATACAGACATAATAATTCTCCAACATAATTTTAATAAATCAATAACTATTATTTTATCAATTTAACACGCACTTGTCTAACTGTGCTTCAAGTTTTACGTTACAATGAAAGATAAGGAATTTAGATGATGAAAAATAATAAAGTGTTTGTTATAACGGGAGCGACTGGCGTTGGGAAAACCACCATTGCGCGTTACTTACAAGAAACCTATCATATGCCACGGGTAATTACACACACGACCAGAAAACCGCGTGATTGTGAAGAAAATGGTGGTGCTTACTATTTTGAAACAAATGATAGTTTTGAAAAAAATCATTATTTAGAACGGGTCATGTACGCGGGCTCAAAATATGGTTCCTCGCACGAGGCTTTGGCATTAGCATGGGCTCAAAGTAATTTTGCGACGATTGTCTTGGACACAGCAGGTGCAATTACTTACGCACGAGAACTGGGTGAACAAGCTGTCATTATTTTTGTGACGGTAACGCACCCTGATGTACTCATTGAGCGGGTTCAAATTCGTGGCGATGATCCGACAATTGTTAAACAACGTATTGCATCACCAGAATTTATGCGTGATGTGACGTTACCGGAAGCTCTGAAAGGTGTTGCTTATCAATTAGAAAATGATGATTGGGCGAAAACAAAAGCACGATTGGATTTGATTGTAACTGATGTGATGAATGGCAGAAGTCTGCCTAAAAAAATCTAAACTGTGATTTTTTTTAGAATATGCTTGACATAAAATAATTATAGCATTATAATTATCTCATAAAATAAAAAGGTATTGGTTATATGACACGTACACAACGCGCAATTTCAGTAAGTTATTACTTTAAGTATTTCGGCTAATCGTCCTAATACTTAAAGCATTTTGCGTAGGTATTCGGACAACGTTCCGAATGCCGCAGTGAGTTCGTTATTAATGAGCAAACGCACATTCGGGTAGTCGTCCGAGTGTGCGTTTTGTATTTGTCTTAATTAAGGAGAATGAAAATGGAAGTGAAACCGGAATTATTGCAATCGTTGAATAAAAATCTTTCGTTGGTTGGACCATCGGCAATACGTGCTTTTGATGTAGAGGTTAGTGCCATTCCAAACATCATTAAGTTAACATTGGGTGAACCAGATTTCAACGTTCCAGAGCATATCAAACAAGCTGCAATTCAATCAATTATTGATGATGATTCACACTATGCTGCCTCGAATGGTACATTGGCACTGCGTCAAGCTGCTGCCAACTTTTTACAAGATCGCTATCAAGTTAATTATGATGCTGCATCTGAAATTATTGTGACAGTTGGTGCGACAGAAGCAATTTATGCAACGCTAACAACGATTCTTAATCCTGAAGACAAAATCATTTTGCCAACACCTATTTTCCCTTTGTACATTGCCGTAGGTTTGGTTGACGGTGCGCAACCCGTTTATATTAATACAGCACCAACTGATTTTATTCTGACACCGGATTTACTGAAAGCTGCTATTGCAGAACATGGTGACGCGATTAAAGCTGTGGTTCTGAATTTTCCATCTAACCCAACTGGCGTGACCTATAATTATGAACAAGTTAAAGCTTTGGCTGATGTGTTGCGCGAAACTAATATTATCGTCATCTCTGATGAAATTTATTCAGAACTTTCGTATGACAATGATCACGTTTCAATGGCAAAATATCTCCCAGAACAAACAATTGTGCTAAACGGCGTATCAAAATCACATGCCATGACAGGTTATCGTATTGGCATTTTGGCTGGACCGGCAAAACTAGTGCAAAAGATTGCTATGATTCATCAATTTACAATTACAACTGCCTCAAACCCGGCAATGGCAGCCGCGACAGAAGCATTAGGTACAGAAGCTGGTCGTCAAGATACTTTGGATATGAAGGCAGCCTATCGTCAGCGTCGAGACTTTGTCTATGAACAAATGACATCATTAGGATTTCAAGTTGCTAAACCTGATGGCGCGTTCTATATTTTTGCTAAAATTCCAGCTGGCTACTTGCAAGATGATTTTGAATTTGCGCGCGACTTAGCTAACAAGAATGGCTTAGCTTTGATTCCGGGCTCTTCTTTTGGACCTGGCGGAGAAGGTTACGTTCGTTTGAGCTACGCAGCCGCAATTGAAACTCTCCAAGAAGCAATGGCGCGTTTGACATTATATATGAAAGAAAATAAAAATGACTAAAATTTTAATGACTAGTGTTCGCAATGATGAAGAAGAGGCGATTAATGCCTACGCCAAATTACATCACATTGAAATAGAGATTTCTCGGGATGAGTTTCATCCAGAAACAATGCCCGATTTAACAAATATTGATGGTTTGGTGATTCAGCAAACTGCTGAAATAGGTGGCGATCAAGCTTTTTACAATCAATTAGCACAACAAGTTGGCCAAATTACGACGCGCACAGCAGGATATGACATGATTGAGGTTGACTTGGCCAAAAACGCAGGCTTAAAAGTTACTAATGTGCCAGCCTATTCGCCAAGATCGGTAGCAGAAATGGCTCTAATGCAGATTTTCCGTTTACTACGACGAACACCGGAGTTTGATGCGCGTATTGCACAAAATGATTTTCGCTGGGCGGGCTTGCAGTCGAGAGAAATTCATTCCGTGACAGTCGGCATCATTGGTGCAGGTCGTATTGGCGGCACTTTAGCTGGCTTACTTCATGCACTTGGCACAAAAGTTTTAGCTTATGATGTTAATCCGCGCGACGACTTGCGTGATTTAGTGACGTATGTCTCTAAAGAAGAACTCTTGTCTCAGAGTGATGTTATTAGTTTGCACGTTGACCTAAATGATACGTCCGTTAATTTACTATCTGCTTCTGATTTTTCTCAAATGAAAGATGGTGGCTTGCTCGTTAACGCCTCCCGTGGTCCAGTCATCAACACTGATGATCTTATTGATGCATTAGATAATGGCAAGTTGCATGCTGTTGCTTTAGATACTGTAACTGACGAGTCACCAGTTTTTAATCATGATTTACGAAAAACAGGAGTAGCAGATGAGCGCATTAAAAAGTTATTGGCCATGCCCAATGTCCTCTTAACACCGCATGTTGCCTTTTTCACAAATATTGCTGTTGCTAACATGGTCGATTTTGCCTTAGATGATGTCTTAACTATTCTGTCAGGCGCCACTTCACCACATGAAATATAAAAAAAGCGCTTTTTAGCGCATACATAAGGAAAAAATATGACAACACTCACTCAAAACATTCAAAAACGAACAAATCCCTTATCAATCAAGCAGTTCATCATTAATGTCTTAAATGGCACTAGTTTGGGTATTGTTATTACTTTAATTCCAGGAGCGCTAGTCAGTCAGTTGCTCTTATTGTTTTCTGGTAATCAAATTGCGACTCAAATCGGCTTCATGACAACCTTGATTCAAAGTGCGCTACCAATTGTTGCTGGATTTGCAGTAGGACAAATTTTCAAATTGTCAGCGATTGATTCTGGCTCCATTGGTTTAGCAATGTTTGTTTCAGCTGGCGTTGTAACGAATACGCCCAAGGGGATGATTATTGGTGGAACGGGCGTTGTGCTGAATATCATTTTAGTAGCGCTCATTGCCACAGCATTAGTTAAGTTAACCGAAACAATTTTTGGACACTTGAAAATGTTACTTCAGCCTCTGTTTGTACTTGTTGTTGCGGGTGGAATTGGTTTAATTACTTTAGATCCTCTCAGACACGTGCAAATGGTAATTGGTTCATGGGTTGCGCAAGCTACTGATTTAACACCTATTCTGATGGGGGCTGTACTAGCAGCAGCGTTTGCGTTTTTGGTTGTTTCACCCTTGTCATCGGTTGGAGTGGCGATGGCCATTAGTTTGACAGGTGTGGGATCATGTGCCGCAAACGTTGGCATCACAGTGGCCAGCTTCACATTAGCCGCAATGGGTGCCAGTGTGAATCCGCTGGGTGGCACTTTGGCACACTTTGTTGGCTCACCAAAGATTCAGATGGCTAATATGTTAACAAAACCCAAGCTTTTCTTGCCTACAACAATTGCGGCCGCTATAATGGGGGCGATTTCTACCTTGCTAAACACCAAAGGAACGCCTTTTTCAGCTGGATTTGGATTTTCCGGGCTGATTGGTCCTTTGACGGCGTTTAATGAAGCTGGAAAAACGGGAATCGCCATGTTAAATGTTTTCATTGTATTTGTTGTTTTACCAATTTTACTTGCGTTAGGGATGAAGTGGTTGTTTATGACCAAAATAAACATGATCCAACCGGAAGATTTAAAGTTAACATTGAAGTGAGCTATTAAGATAAGGTAAAGGGAGAGGTGAATGAAGCGAACGGGGGAGAGGGAAACGGGGAAGAAGTGAGGTAAAAAGC
>NZ_BMBS01000031.1 GCF_014634805.1 Leuconostoc falkenbergense | reverse complement strand
TTTAGACAATTACCATTAAAGGCGCTGCGGCTTTTTTATTCAAGTGTTCGGTTTAATTTTACAATCTACCATATATAATTTTGGCTTCTGCCGTGCGCCCTATACCACGAGTTAAGTGTAATGCTAATAGAAATTGTTTTAATTTCATTTTATCTCCCTCGCTTTTATAATACGAACTACAAAACAAAAAAACTCATAAATAAATTATGAGTTTTCTACGATATCACTTAAATATTCCCAGCGATCCATTTTATTTTCAAGATTCTCGTTTAATTGATCTAATTCTTGTTGTAGATCACCAAGCTTGACATAATCCGTACCAAACGTTGCCATTTCGTCGGGGATTTCGTTAATACGATTTTCTAATTTCTCAATATCTGTTTCAATCGTTTCCCACTCTTTTTTTTCGTCATATGTGAGCTTTTTTTTGGTGCTTTGGTTAACTATTATTGGCTTTGGTTTGTTAACTTTAACTTGGTTTACCGTTTCATGAGTCGCTAGATAGGCACTAAATAGGCCATCAAATCTGTTGACCACACCATTGCCCTCAAACATGTACAATTGGTTAGCCACTTTATCTAGAAAATAGCGATCATGAGAAACTGTGATAACAGCGCCATCGAAGTTGGACAAAAAGTCCTCTAATACTGTTAAGGTTCCAATATCTAAATCATTGGTCGGCTCATCAAGCAATAACACATTAGGCTGCTGTAATAACAGTTTAAGTAGGTATAATCGGCGCTTTTCTCCCCCAGACAGTTTACGAATTAAAGTACCATGCATAAAGGGTGGAAACAGAAACTGTTCTAGCAATTCAGAAACACTGATTTGATTGCCATCTTTATCTTTAACCGAACCAGCAACATCTGTCAAATAAGCAATCACACGTTTGTCATCTGGAATTCCTTCAGTCATTTGTGTGTAATAAGCCATTTTCACCGTATCACCAAGCTCAATCATGCCACTCGTCAATGGTACAAGACCAGCTATCGCATTTAAAAATGTTGATTTACCAGCGCCATTAGCACCTGTAATTCCTATACGGTCACCAGCAGATACACGCAAATTAAAATCATTCAAAATCGTTTTATCGCCAAACTGAATACCAGCGTGTTCTATAACAATCACTTTTTTGCCCAAGCGCTGTTGTCCTAAATTGACGGTTACATCTTCGTCAGTTTGTAGTGTTCCCATTTGTGACGCTAATTCAGCAAACGCGTTCTCACGCCCTTTTTGCTTCGTTGTGCGTGCCCGAGCTGACTTTCTCATCCATGCTAATTCTTGTTTATATAATTGCTGTTGCTTGTGTTCTGCCAGTTGATTTTGGGCAATACGCTCAGCTTTTTTTTGCATATAATCTTGATAATTACCTTGATATTCAAACAAATCACCAAATGATAATTCAAATATTCTTGTGGCAACTGCATCAAGAAAATACCGGTCATGTGTGACAGTTAAAACTGCCCCTTTGTATGAACTGAGGTACTTTTCTAACCAAGCAATTGAATCAAAATCTAAATGATTGGTTGGTTCATCTAAAATCAACAAATCAGGTGCTTCAATGAGCACTTGAGCTAATCCAACACGTTTACGCTGACCACCGGATAAATCACTGATTTTGTGATGTAAATCTGGCATGTGCAATTGTGTTAGAATGGTCTTAATTTGTGACTCGGTTGTCCAAGCATCGTCACGATCCATAGCATCCTGTGCTTTTTCAAAATTTTGAGCAACTTTTTCATCAGTCGGCTGATTACTAAATTGCCGCAAAGCATTTTCATAATCGCGAATAGTCTGAAAAACGGGCTGTTCACCTGACAAAATAGCATCCATTACTAAAGCATTGTCATCTAAGGTTGGACTCTGCGTCAAGTAACCAATGCGGTAATCATTTTGTGTTGTAACTGTGCCAGAATCTGCTGGCGCAACACCAGATATCGCGTTCAATAATGATGTTTTACCACTGCCATTAACGCCAATCAATCCAACTCTATCACCCGCCGTTATTAAAAAAGAGACATCGTTGAATAAGACTTTTTCGCCATACGTACTGTTTAAATTTTCTACTCTAAATTGTTTCATGGTACTATTTTACCTTTTTTTACCCAAAATCAACTGACCAAATATTGACAAAAATCTAATACGATTTTTATTGCTGCAAACGTCAGAGTGATTAGGTGTTCATTAGTTTTTAAAAACTTGTTGCCAAGCTTTGTACATTTTTTCAGCTGAAAAAAACTTGGCTTTTTGATATGAAGCAGTGCTCATATTGGTCCATTTTGAAGGATTATTCAAAATGTTTGCTACTCGCTGAGCCATAATATTGGGCGACTCGCTTGGAACCACATAACCGTTGCTGTTATTTTCTACAATTTCATGAGTGGTCGTTGTGTAATTTATCCGGCATGAAACAATTGGTAACCCAAAAGCCAGTGCCTCAACCAAGTTCATTCCGAATCCCTCACCATGAGACGTTTCAATAATGACTTGCGCTCGCGACAAAGCTTCACTTACGGCTGCGTAATTACCATACGGTGTGAAAATGACGGATGATTCGACTCTTAAATCACGCGCTAATTGCCGTAATTTTTGCACGATTTCTTCATTAGCGGGATAACCCATGAATTCTAAGGTCGCATCGTTCACATAGCGTCTCGTCACTGCCAAAACTTGAACAGCCGCTTCGGGATTTTTTTCCGGACTTAAGCGCCCTAAGAACAAAATACGATGATTCACACGATCTTTAAAACTAATCTGAGATTGCGTTAGCATTGTCGGCGATATGAAAGTATCTGGCGCAGTTTTAACATTAAGATTAGGATAAACTGCTTGAATATCTTGCTGTTGTGCGTCAGTTGGTACTAAAATTGCATCAAATTGTTGATTTTTTTGGGACAAAGCCATTTCGTAAACTGGATAAGGCGCCCCGACACGAGGTTGAACCACGTTTGGTGTATGAATATCATGAAAATAAGCAAATTTTTGTTTGGCACCACTCACTTTACCGATAGGTTCATCAAGTGTACGTCGATCAGAAATCAGTGTAACCTCTTGATATTGCTTCACAATTTCATTTAAAAAGAATGTCATCAATTCGTTTTCTGAATTGAAGCGATAATGATGTCCTTGATAATTTAGTAGCTGCCACATTGTGGGTTGAACGATACCATTTATAGCCATGTGTGTTATCTCAAGGACCACCTCACCATTTAAGTTCAAAAAACGTTGTGTGGCTAAACTACCATCCGGATGAAAAGTATCCACACTCGACTTAAATCCGCGCCAATCCCAATTTTCACGAATAGTGGGATTACCAGCACGATCTTCAAAAATGACTTCATTGACTAGCCCAACTGTCTCAGGCATTACCGTAATCGTGGCAATTCTACGCCCATTATGTTTCAAAAAACTTTGATTAGGCCCATCAGCTACAATATGATATGTATCCAAAGGCAGCATTTTTAGCAAACGCAAGTTTTGTTCTATTCTTTTAACGTCAGTCGTACCCTGAAAAAAATCATACATATTTAGCACCACGTCCGGTGTCAAACCAACCGCTTTAAGATCGCGATCAAGTAGGCGATTATAGTTGCGAGTCACATATTTAGCAGCATCATCAAATGCATTGAACAGCTTCGTTCGTTTAATTTGGGCGTGCTCAGTGCCAGAGTTAAATGAAAAGATATTTTCACTAATAAAAAAATTCATGCTGTCACTTACCTCCCTAAATTAGTCGCCGCTATTTTGTGCTGCCATTTTTGATTAGCATCATCAATTAATTTTTGCCAAGCAGCCATAACATTGGTTTCACTATATCGTTCAGCCGATTGATAAGCACCTTCAGAATAGCGCTGTGCCAATTCAGGATCGCGTAAAACAGTTATAATAGCATCAGCCATAGCACGATAATCACCATATGGGACAATTCTGCCATTAATATTATCTTGGACAATTTCATTTGGTCCGTAATTGACATCGTAAGTCAATGCAATCAACCCGTGGGCAATACCTTCCATAATTGCCAAATTAAAGCCTTCCATTCTTGAAGTTAAGCCATAAATCATGGCTTGATTTTCAACTGCATCAATATTGGTTGTATAGCCTCTCATTGTGACAGAATCAGCGAGATGATATTTGTCAATCACAGCTTCGACAGCACGCTTTGCTCGAAAATTATCAGTTGTATCGGCATAACCATACAAATCTAAACTAACTTCTGGTATTTCTTGTTTCACAATACCAACAGCCCTAACTAAGTCATCTAAATGCTTTTCCCAAGCAATTCTTGCAAACGCAACGATTTTACCAAATTGTCGTTGGCCAACACTCACATGTTTGGCATGAAGTAATGTATCCTTGACGATACCAACAGGAATTGTAAATAATGGCACATTAGGCTGAAAACGTAATTGAATGTCACGCGTTTGTTGCGGCGTAGCTGATACAACAGCATCGTATTGATTCAAAGCATTCATAGCAAATTCATAATTATTGTTCAAAATTGACTGCATCGGCTCTTGTGCTTCACCAGCGTGTGAATTGTGTAAATGTAAGACGGTATAAGCTGGATTTTTAAGATGTAACAGACCATAATCAGCTAAATGACTGCGATCTAAAATAAAGATATTGGGCTCTGAAGCACTAAAAAAATTTTGATTAATTGCGTCTAAAAAATGGATAGTTAAGTCTTCTATGGTATCAAAGTCATAACTTTTATCATTAAAAGTCAAATGCCAATTGGTTCGAGTTAATTCGGACTGGTGATTAACTGCCTTAGTGGTCTTAAAAAAGCTTTCCAAAACTGGCTGTCCATGAACATCTAACCATGTTTCTGATTCAATTTTGTTGTCTGGTGTATACCATTGCTGTAACGACTTGAAACCTCGAACATCATAGTGATCAACACGATACAAATTACCAAAGCCATCGAAAAGCTCAACAGATTTCACACGTTGTTTTTCTGAATTGACATAGTTAACACGTGCCACCAACATTTGATTGTTGTCAACTACTAGATACCGAGCATTTTGCGGCTCATCATTAAAAACTAAACCAGTAACGCCAAAATCAAGATCTTTCACCGTCAACAGTTGCGTTGCGACAATCGTCGTCTTTTGAAAATAATCAAACATATTGATTAAGTCATCATCATCAATGCCAGCCGCTCTGGTTTGACGATGACATTCAGGATCCCAATCACGTAAAACTAGTTTTTGAGTGATATGATTTTTTTTAAATAACATAAACCGCTGAATTTCAGCATGCTCAATGCCTGATTTTTGTTCTGGCATGGTTGCATTAATGTGAAAAATCATGATTCATTCTCCTTTTCTGGACACTTATTTTTGAACAGAAATGTCAATTAATCGGGCTCATCAACCAACTAAGAATTTATACATCGGTCAAATTGTATCTGTACTTAACATCAAATATCTATTCATAAGTTTAGCAAAATCAACCTTAAATTGCGAATAACCGCCACCGATCATTACAAAAATATCATCATATTGAGGGTTTTTATTTTTGATATTTTCAGCTATAATTAAATAAATATTTCACAAGGGTTGAAAGGATTTTCTACTATGAATTTAACTGCTACGATTGCTGGTTTTAACTTTGAACATATTATGCTAAATGCGGCCGGTGTGATGTGTCAAACTGCCGAAGAATTAGATAGTGTGCTGGCATCAGCTCATACAGGAGCTGTGGTGACAAAATCAGCTACATCTAGCTTACGTCCCGGGAATCCAGCGCCTCGCTATTACGAATTACCTAACAAACTTGGCACTATTAATTCGATGGGGCTCCCTAACGAAGGGTTCAACTACTATATGGATTATGTCGCAAAAAAACAAACTCACAAGCCTATTTTCTTTTCAATTGCTGGATTATCAAAGCAAGAAAATGTTGAGATGTTGCATCAATTACAAGATTCAGACTTCAATGGTTTAGTTGAGCTCAATCTTTCTTGCCCAAATGTCCCCGGAAAGCCACAAACTGCTTATGATTTTGAAGCAACACAAGCAATTCTGACTGAAGCTTTCACATTTTTCACAAAACCACTAGGTGTTAAGTTGCCCCCCTATTTTGATATCGTCCATTTCGATGACATTGCTAATATTTTAAACCAATTCCCATTGGCATTTGTTAACACCATCAATTCAATTGGCAATGGTTTGGTCATTGACGACGCAACCGACACTGTTGTCATCGAACCAAAAGGCGGATTTGGTGGGTGTAGGCGGAACACTGGTAAAAGCGACTGCACTTGCAAACGTTCGCGCCCTTCGCTTGCGTTTAAATCCTGAAATCAAAATTATTGGGACAGGTGGCGTTACTTCTGGCCGTGATGTGTATGATCATATCTTATGTGGCGCTGATTTAGTAGAAGTTGGCTCACAGTTAGCCATTGAAGGCGTTGCCGTCTTTGAGCGACTCGAACGTGAATTATCCGAAATCATAATAGAAAAAGGTTACACATCACTTGCGGATTTCCGCGGTCAATTAAAGGTGATTGCATAAAAAAAGTTGCCAAATTAATGGCAACTTTTTTATTGGTCATTTTTCAAGTGTTCAACATCACGCGCAATCATTAATTCTTCATTTGTTGGAATTAACAAACCAGTAACCGTTGACTCTGGTTTTGTAATGACACTCTCCTTACCACGAACATTGTTAGCCGTCTCATCCAAGACAACACCAGCAAATTTCAAGGCATTCAAAACTTTTGCACGAGTTACAGGGTCATTTTCACCAATACCAGCAGTAAATATGATAGCGTCAACACGTCCCAATTCAGCAAAATATTGACCGGCATATCGAATCACTCGGTCATAAAACATGTCCAAAGCTAGCTTAGCGTGAATGTTTGTTTCTTGGACATCTTCCAAATCACGCATATCGCTAGAAATTGTTGAGACACCAAGCAAGCCAGATTTTGTGTTTAGCACTTTCAACATTTCTTCATTGGAAAGGCCTTCACGTTCTTGAATATAGTAAATCAAAGATGGATCAACGTCTCCAGAACGAGTTGCCATTGTCAACCCAGCTAATGGCGTGAAGCCCATGGATGTATCAAATGATTTACCATTTTTGATAGCCGTTACAGACGCACCAGCACCAAGATGAAGGGAAATAGCGTTGAATTCGTTTAATGGTATACCTAACTTTTCAGCCGCTCGTTCCACGACATAGCGATGTGAAGTACCATGAGCGCCATATTTTCTTGCACCATAACGCGCATAATATTCGTAAGGTAAGCTATACAAGTAATTTTTTTCTGGCATAGTTTGATGGAATGACGTATCAAATACCGCCACAGAGATTGCATGAGGTAATAACTTCTGGAACGCTCTAATTCCCATTGCGTTGGCTGGATTGTGCAATGGTGCATAAGCTGCCAAACGATCAATTTTTGCTAAGACTTCATCTGTTACCACTACCGATTGATTAAACCACTCACCGCCAGCAACAACGCGATGACCAACGCCAGTGATTTCCTGAAAATCTTTAATAATACCCAGATCCGACAACTTTTGCAACATGATATCAATTGCTTCATGATGATCTTTAATAGCTAAAACATGTTCATATTTTTGACCACCATTTTTAGTGAGCGAAATTTGTCCTTCTTCGGCACCAATCAAACGAACAGGTTCAATATCTGCACCATATTTAATAGTAATAACGGCATCAGGCATCCCAATCCGCTCAATCATACCTTGTGTAATTACTTTTTCTTCGGGCATTTCTAATAATTGAAATTTCAGTGAAGAACTACCGGCGTTTACTGCCATTGTTTTTGACATCTGCGTCTACTCTTTTAATCCTTTGTTTATACTATTGTTCCTAATTTAGGAATTATGCTTATTTATTGTAACATATTTCATCAATAATGAAAACGTTTACACAAAATTTCTTTTCAAAACTTTTTTCAAATTAACTGCGCTTTTTTATGTTGATAAATGTTCTTACATGGCATTTTAAAACTTCTTACCACGTTAAAAAAAGAAATATGTTACAATTATTAGCGCAAGCAAAGAAACATATTTTAGGATAATTATGGTAAAAAAGTGGCTATTTAGTAATTTAATTGGTGTGATTATCACCACAGTTGTCCTATTAACGACTTTGGGATTAATTATATCGCTTATCTCAAAAACTGAAACCTTTACGCGACCCGATAACGTACAATTACGAACAGGTCCCGGCCGGCAATATCGTTCAACTGCCTCACTCAAGCGCGGTACAAAACTGATTATCATGGATAAACAAAATGGTTGGTGGCACGTACGACGCTCTGACAACGAAAAAACTGGCTGGGTTGCAAGTTGGGTCGCAAATTCTGTTAGCTTAAAACGTGCTACTGCATTGAGTGAAGCCACTATTGTATTAGATCCTGGTCACGGCGGTACTGATACTGGCGCCTTATCAAAAAACGGCAAGTATAAAGAAAAAACTTACACCCTACGAACTGCTAGACTAGTCCGTTCCGCCCTAACGCCAAGTGGTGCTCGCGTTTTGATGACACGAGACAGTGATAATATTGTACCTTTACTCAAAATCCCTTTGGTTGGTGAAAAATATAAGGCAGATGCACAAATCTCGTTTCATTTTGATTCATCCACAGTTAGTGCATCAGGCATTTCTCAATTTTATTACCATAAAAATGGTCAAAACCTAGCTCAGGCATTAAGTGACAGCCTCAACAATATGCCTCTGACTAACCGTGGTGTTGATACAGCACCATATATTGTACTCAAAGACACCACACAACCTGCTGTTCTGCTAGAAAATGGCTTTATCAATAATAACAAAGACCTCAGATACATTCGCAAAACCAGTTATCAAAAGAAAATCGCAAAAAATGTTGTGGCTGGACTAACGACCTACTTCACCAAAAATACGGAGATGAAATAATGGCCCTATTCAAAAAAACACAAACAAAAATTGAACAAAATGCAACTAATCAGGCAACGGAACATGTCGAAGAAAAGCTTGAAGGCATGATTGTACAACCATTCGCCTACAAAAAGTTGTTAATCATTTATCGTATCGAACAATATCCAAGTACTAGTAATCATATCGACAACAAAATTTTAACATTTGATCAGAAGGAACCGCTATCTGAGCGCCGCTATCACGAAATAATTGAACGATTAAAAAACGATGAGAGTGATCGTATTTCAATCGTCAACATTTTACCTCTAGTTGACTAAAAAAATCGCATCAAAATGATGCGATTTTTTTATTTGGGTGCTAACATCGTCAGTGCTATCCTTTGACGTTTTTCATCAACAGATAGTACCAAAACATCAACTATATCACCAACTGAAACAACTTCTGCCGGATGTTTAATACGTTTCTTGCTCAAATGAGAAATATGCACCAAACCATCCTGTTTTACCCCTAGATCCACAAATGCACCAAAATCAACCACATTTCGAACTGTTCCTTGTAGTTTCATGCCCGTTTTCAAGTCTGCAATATGTAGCACATCAGATTTCAATAACGCACTAACCATTTCAGATCGACCATCACGGCCGGGCTTTTGTAAACTCGTGATAATGTCATGTAGTGTTTGAACACCAACACCTAATTTAGCAGCAGTGTCTGAGTTATCCAAAAGACTTAAAGTTTTATTGGCTGTTGAAGATGATAATTCATGAATTGACAATCGCCCCATATCAATGATTTGAGTCGCAATGTGATAACTTTCAGGATGTATATCTGTATTGTCCAATATGTTTTTGCCATCAACAATTCGCAAAAATCCTGCCGCCTGCTCATAAGCCTTAGGTCCTAAACGCGGAACGTCCTTTAACTGTGTGCGCAACGTAAATGGTCGCCCGTTTTGACGATAAGCCACGATATTTTCTGCTAATTTTTGATTAAGTCCAGCTATATGCGTCAATAATTTTGCTGAAGCTGTATTTAAGTTAACACCCACTTGGTTGACCGCTGTTTCAACAACAGCATCAACTTGTTCATCAAGTGCTTTCGCATTCAAATCATGTTGATATTGACCAACACCGACGGATTTCGGATCAATTTTGATTAGTTCTGCTAAAGGATCTTGAATTCTTCGAGCAATCGAAATCGCACTGCGTTCTTCAACGTGTAAATCTGGAAATTCCGCTCTAGCAGCCACAGAAGCTGAATAAACCGATGCACCAGCTTCATTAACAATTGTGTACTGAACACCCTTTATCAGGTTTTCAGCAACAAATTCTTCCGATTCACGCGATGCTGTACCATTCCCAATCGCCACTAAGTCAACATTAAAATCTTGCAATAATTTTTTAAATGTTGTCGCTGCTTGCTCTCGTTCATGCTTACTTGCCGGTAAATGAGGGAAAATAACTTGCTTAATCAAAAAATTACCGTTACCATCTATAATGGCTAATTTTGAACCAGTTCGAAAGCCCGGATCAAACCCCATCACAATTTTATTTTTCAAAGGTGCTTGCATCAGTAAATGATACAAATTATTACCAAAAACTTGAATGGCTTGTTGTTGCGCAATTTGTGTTAATTCTTGTCGAATTTCCCGTTCAATGGCCGGCTGAATAAAGCGCTTGTATGCATCCTCAATCGCAAACTGAATCATCTCGGCATTGCCACTTTCAATCTGTTGATTACCAATAATTTTAATCTTCATAAAATGCAACAATCGAGTAGCCGGAAAATCAATTTTAACGGATAATACGCCTACTTTTTCACCACGATCGATTGCCAAAATTCGAAATTTATTTTCTTTCAACGATTGAATTGATTCATCAAAATCATAGTATTGTTCATATATTTTTTGTTCATCTTTGGCATTAGCACCTCTTTTCAACGTCGACAGGATGTGAGCATCACGCATCATTCTAGTCCGAAGCCATTGCCGATAACTCTGATCCTCGCCAAACTGTTCCGCCAAAATTTCATGTATACCAGCAATTGCATCCGCGTCACTCTTTATAGTCTCATTAAAGTATGCGTGCAAACGTTCATTGACAGACATACCTAAATGTTTCAATAACCAGTCAGCCAGCGATTGTAACCCATTTTCACGGGCAATCATTGCTTTTGTACGTCGCTTTTGTTTATATGGCAAATAAATATCATCAACTTCACGTATATTTTCTGCATCAATGATACTTTTAGACAGTACTGGCGTGAGCTTATTTTGCTCATCTATCGCACGTAAGACTGTATTTTTTCGTTCGGACAGTTCTTGAATTTTTTTGCTTGTAACCTGTATTTGACGAATTTGCACTTCGTCTAAGTTACCAGTCATTTCCTTACGGTATCTTGCAATAAATGGTACGGTGGCCGCGTTGTTTAATAATGTCAGCGTTGCACCAACCTGTTTAATCGTCATACTTGGTAATGAATCGCTAATTCGACGTGCTAATTCTTGTTCTGTTAATTCATAAGTTGTCATACGCTTGATTATAGATCTGTCTGATCTAGTTTGTTCTCCTCAAAAAATATTTAAAATCGTGACTATTGCCCAATGATTCGTAAAATGATAAAATTTCAGTATAAAAATATGGATATATTAATTAAAAAACGAACATTAATGAGATTGGAACAACATATCATGTCTGAAAACTATCAAATCACCATTTCCAAATTAACACGTGACCTACCAATTGTCCCTATCAAATCAGATCTAGCGATTGCTTCTTTTGTGCTGCTAGGTGACGCTGAATTAGCACACGTAGCTGCGGTTGAATTGTCTAAAGCAATTGATTTTGAATTTGACTATATTGTGACACCTGAAACTAAAGGCATCCCACTTGCTCAAGAAATGACCAGGCAAACTGGCAAAAGCAACTACATTGTCATACGCAAAAATGTGAAGTCGTATATGACTTCACCGCTCGTAGTCAAATCGTCAGCAATCACCACAGCCACACCCCAGACACTAGTTTTGGATGGTAAAGATGCTAAAATAATTCATAACAAAAAGGTGCTAGTGGTTGATGATGTGATTTCAACCGGCGGTTCTCTGACAGCCGTTGAAAAAATTTTATCACAAGCAGGCGCACACATTGTTGGAAAATTTGCAATTCTAGCTGAAGGGCAAGCCAGTCAACGTGACGACATTACTTTTTTATCAGCACTGCCTCTTTTCAAATTAGGTGCTGATGGTCAATATCATATTATTAAGGCTTAAAAACCATCATTATCCATTGAAGCTTCAAATAAAGCAACAACATCTTCACTATTAAGACTAACATAACCATTCGTAGTTAGGCTACCAACGGCAACAGCACTATCTGCCATTGCTTTGAAATTTGTCGTGTCGGTAATGCCAACACCAGGTAATGTCGTTGGCACTTCTAGTGATTTAATCCAATCAAATGTGGCCTGGATTGCCTCACCTGCAACTGATTCATCATCTCCCGACAATCGCCAAACATGGCGCCCAAATGCTGCAAAACGAGGAAGCGTCTCCGCAGAAAGCGCTTTTTTCATCCAGCGCGGTGTTAATATGCCTAATCCGACACCGTGTGTAATGTCATAATACGCTGACAATTCATGCTCAATTGGGTGTACTGTCCAGCCATTAACATTACCAAGTCCAACTGTGCCATTCAATGCCATGGTTGACGCCCACATCAAGTTAGCGCGTGCCTCATAATTTTCAGGTTCTACCAGCGCAACAGGTGCCCATTTGATAACAGCACGGTAAATACCTTCAATCATGCCACGTGAAATATCACTATCTTCCGACTGATCAAAGTATTGTTCTGATAAATGACTAAAAATATCAATTGCCCCCGCAGCAGTCTGCCATTTTGAAACTGAAAATGTCAAACTTGGATCTAAAAATGATACATCGGGCTGGCGTAATGTTCGCGTGCCCAGTTTTTGCTTTGTTTCAGGATTACTAATCACAGCATTTTTATTCATTTCTGTTCCGGTAGCAGAGAGCGTTAAAATATCAATCAACGGCATTTGCGCTGTCGCTTTTTGGGAATCTAGCACCAAATCCCAAGCATCCCCATCATAATTTTTGGCGACCGACACAACTTTGGCTGCATCAATCACTGACCCACCACCTACTGCAACAATCACATCAATATCATTTTTTTGGACAAGTTGTTGTCCTTCACGCACTGAGTCAATTTTAGGATTAGGTGCAATGCCTGAAAGTTCGAAAATCTCGTAATCTTTCAGCGCACGCTTAATACGGTCATACAGACCATTCTTTTTAATTGAGCCGCCACCGTAAGCCAGTAGGACTTTTTTACCAAAAGGTGCAACGACACCTGCCAACTCAGTGTCCAGTCTATTTTCTCCAAAGCGGATATCTGTCGTATTTTTAAATGTAAAATTGTTCATCTCTTCAAATCCTTTACTATTTTGTACATCAATTATAACACGCGAGTCACGTAACAATATCGCTATCAGTAGACAACAAAAAACGCCACTTCCTAAGAAGTGGCGGGTAGGTAGATAGATACTACCCAGTTGGTCAAGACAATTATAGCAAATTACTGCCAGGCTTGCAACAATTCGTTTATCGATATCTGTCCTGGTGCACTAATTGGTGTCCCATCTAACGCAGCAAACGTTAATTCAGAGCCAAATTGATAACCAATAATCCGGGTTTTTTCACCTAATTGGCCCATACTCATTGTAATCAGTGGCTTATCTTGTGATTCCGAAAAGGCCCGCGTTGCTAACAATAAGCGATCAACGTCATTGTCATTTTGTGGCATCACTGCTAATTTAATAACATCAATGTCACTTCTAGCCATATCTACCAGCTGCGCGTGCAAATCATCAGGAGTTTGATTCATGTCATGATACGACAAAATCACAGGTACCTGCTTTTGTCTGGCAGTGGTAATCACCTTCGTGCGCAGCTCTTCAGGCATTGTATATTCAATATCCACGGCAGCAAAAGGATAACCAGATTGTAAAGCAAAAGTTAAAAATGTGGCTACTTCAACTGGTGACATTTCACCTTTTCCACCTTGAGACTGAGTGCGATAAGTTAACAATACTGGAAACTCACCAACACTGTTAAATACGGCAGCAGTCAATTCCTTGATTACTTGCTGATTCATCATCGGCCAATTTGCCAAAAATTCTTGTTTAGCGTTGTCAATTTCTGCCAGCATTTTAGCTTCAGTCATTGTCGAGACATTTTTTTGATTCAGTTCCGCCTGCGCACCAGCTTTTACCTGCTGCCACATCACTGCTTGACTAAAATCATCAGCGATATAGTCAGCTCGCCATTCAACAATATCTGGGTTCTGTGCCTGCAATTTTTTGGCAAAAGGTGTTAGTTTACCAGTTGGTCCTAGCATCAATGGCACTGCAATGAGTGGCTTGTCAGTTGTTGCTGGAATATGTAGTAGTTGTCTTAGTGTCATGCCTTTAATCCTTTTTTGAGTCATTGTTCAAAATGACTTGCTAATTAATATGATACACCACCCAAATCATCGGTGGTTTTAAAGTTTGTCGCACGACGTAACGTGAGTCACGACTCTCAGGTAATTTATTAAATTGATCAGCAGAAATAATAGTCAGACGGTCTTGGTCATGGATAAAATCTGTCATCGCCACCATTTTACTGGGGGAAAAGATAACTGATGGTCCCCAAGCATCATCTAACCCAACCTTAGTTAAATAGCGCTTCATCAGGCCTTCCGTTGCTGCATGTGTTAAGGCGATATTTCGATGATACGCCAAATTTTCCACAACAATTAATGGCATCAATGGTAATGAAAATGTGGCGCGTACTGTTATATTTTCCCATGATAGATAATTGAAATCAACCCAGTTTAGATTTTGCTCCTGATTGGACTTAAAAGCCACTGGCATGATAAGTTCGTCCCCACTAAAATCTGATAAATGCGTTAATATTTCTTCAAAAGTATCATGCAAAATCAAAGTTTGATTCGTCATATAATGCGTTGCAGCAATTTGTGAATCTGTACCAACTGGTCCCAAAGTGTGTAATTTCATAGTTTTACCTGTTTAGTTGACGGTTTTCTTTATCAATCGCCGCCTGCATGAGAATCGCCATCACAGCATCAATCATATCATCCGTAATGTCCTCTGAAAATGCAAAATCTGCTTTTAAATCATTTCGCAAGCGGACCATTCTATTTTTTTGAACTGTTGCTATCCCAAATTTTTCTTTATATCGCGCTACTGATGAGACTACCTCTAATCGCTGTGCAATGATTTTAAAAATTTGACGATCAAAAGCATCAATTTGTGAACGAAGTGCCAATAGAGCTAACTCATCCTCGTTTGCACTAAATAAGGCAATGATTTCAGCTGCAATCCGTGCCGGTGTTTTTCCGACCGTTTCCACCGTCATGTTGGCAACACTTTGATACTTTGGATCACGTTCTTTCCAGAGCGCAAAAAATTCTGCGGTGGACTTTTCTTGCAGTAGTGGCCTTTGCCCTTCAATGATAAGCCGACCGATTGTACTCTCTAAGTTGCCGTGCAAATAAATGATTGTTGCGGGTGAATTTTTTAAAACAGCTATATTTTCAGGTCGTTCAACGACACCGCCACCTGTTGCCACCACACCATTAAAAGTTTGCACTGACGCCAACACCTGCGTCTCAAGCGCTCGAAAGCCAATCTCACCACGTTCTATAAAAATTTCAGGAATTGTTTTCCCTGCAACGCGTTCAATTTCCGAATCAATATCAATAAATTTTGAATGATGCTGACGTGCGATTTCTTTACCAACGGTAGTTTTTCCAGCACCCATAAATCCCACTAGCATCAGTGTATCTGGTTCTTTAATCATGATTTTTCCCTAATTATCTGTCTAATAATGTTTCTCGTGACACTTTTGCTTCAGTAATCATTGCCATCAGTTTAGAACGATCATTAGCAAGAATGGCCGTATTAAACTTTTCTAATTCAACTATTAGTTGTTTTTGACTAGCTAAAACAGCAGCGCTATTACTCAATAAAGCATCTGTCCACAATTCTGGATCACTGGCAGCAATACGAGTTGTGTCTTTAAAACCACCAGCCACATACTGACCGAATTTATTTGCTGTGCCCAAACGGCTAGTGGCAGCGTTAACCAGCGCAAAAGCCACAATATGTGGCACATCACTGATCATAGCCATTAAATCATCATGTTCATCAACTAACATCGTTTTAAAATTTGCGCCAAGTGGCTTGAATAAATCAATTAAGGAATCGCTCGTGCTAATGGTACTTGGCATCAAAAAGTAAATAACATTATGATATAAGTTTACGTCTGCCGCATACACACCACTTTTATGCGTGCCAGCCATGGCATGACCCCCAATAAAAGTGATATTTTGTGGCGTTAACAATTTTTCTGCTAACGCCATAATCTCACGTTTTGTTGACCCCGTATCAGTAATAATCACGCGCTTTTTCAACGTCAAATGACTCAACTGAACGATTAGTTGGCTAATAATATTCACTGGTGTTGCTAGAATAATGACGTCCATTTGCGATGCTATTTGTTCGATATTTGACGCTTTTTTAGTTATAATCCCTGTTTTTAAAGCAAAGTCTACTGCTTTAGTATCTGAATCAACACCAGTTACTTCGTGATTAGCATTTTGAGATAATACAGCCGCTATTGAGGCGCCCATCTCACCTAAACCGATTATTGCTATTTTTGTCATTTTTTCTCTCTCATTAAGGCGTTCATATCTTCCAAAAAACCTGGATATGACACGCTCATTGCATCTTCACCCATCAATACAACGTCACCTTTAGTAATTAAGGCAGCAATGACATTCATCATACCAATGCGGTGATCGCCGTGAGAATCGAGCAATGCTGACTCGTTAAGCGCGTGTAATGGTGTTTTACCATGTATAATCATGCCATCTGGCGTTTCTTCAATATCTGCACTGATTTTGCTTAACTCCGCTACCACTGTGGCAATTCGATCCGTTTCTTTGACACGAAGTTCTTCAGCCCCAGTGATAACGGTGTCACCAATCGCTTGGGTAGCAGCCAATGCTAAAATTGGTAATTCATCCACAGCGCCGGGAACATCTTCAGCTGTAATTTCAATACCATGAAGTGGTTGTGCTTTAACCATGATATCAGCCATTGGTTCGCCTTCATTTTGTATCTGATTCACGTTGATGATCGCACCCATGCGTTTTAACAACTTCAGTACCCCATCTCTGGTTGGATTAACACCAACGTTTTTGAGGATTATGTCTGAATTAGGCGTAATTAGACCCGCCACAATGAAAAATGCTGCACTTGAAATATCGCTCGGCACGATGACGTTTTGCCCGAATAGCTCTGGTTGTTTTGTCACTTCAATAACACCATTTTTACTGTTAATTACACCACCAAATTGTTTTAACATTCGCTCTGTGTGGTCACGAGTTGGCAACTTTTCAATCACTCTAGTCACACCGTCAGCCTGCATACCCGCAAGTAATATAGCACTTTTTACTTGCGCAGAAGCAACTGGCATTTCGTAAGTTATCCCTTTTAATGTCTTATTCGCATGAAGTGTGGCTGGCAAAGTGCCATTCTCAGCTAACGCGATGTTGGCACTCATTTGTAGTAGAGGGGTTGCGACGCGCTTCATAGGTCGCTGACTAAGAGAATCATCCCCAAATAATTGGATATCAAAAGTCTGGCGACTGAGTAGCCCCATTAACAATCGTGTTGATGTCCCCGAGTTTCCCATATCCAGTGCTTGTTTTGGTACCTTAAATTGCTTAATCCCGCGTCCAACAACATGCAATTGTCGGCCATTTTGTGTAATCGAAACACCCAAATGTTGAAAAGCTCTCATTGTATGCATCACGTCATCAGACGGCAAGAAATTTTCAATACTTGTTTCACCGGTTGCGATTGCACCAAACATCAACGCGCGATGAGAGATAGATTTATCGCCAGGCACGATAATTTCACCATGAAGGCCAGATTTAGGGGCTTGTGTCAATTTAATCATTGTTATGTCTCCAATTTTTATGTACGCGGTGAAAACCGCTTATTTTTAAAATGATCTGATTTCGTCGCGATAACGTTCAACTTGTTCTTTCATTCGATCAATATTATCTGCATCAAACTTGTCTAACACAGCTTTGGCCAATTCAATAGCAACCATCGCCTCAGCAATAACTGCTGCAGCTGTCACAGCCGTCGTATCTGAACGTTCAATTGACGCCTTGTGGTCTTGATGTGTATCAATGTCAACTGATTGCATAGGACGATAAAGTGTTGGGATAGGTTTCACAACGCCTCTCACAACAATCGCCTCACCAGTAGTCATGCCGCCTTCAAAGCCACCCAGATTATCAGAACCACGATAAAAACCACGCTTTTCATCCCAAAAAATTTCATCCATAACTTGGTCGCCAAATTTTTCAGCATTATCAAAACCGCCACCAAATTGAACACCCTTAAAGGCATTTATGCCAACAATTGCGCGCGCAATTTTAGCATCTAATTTTGTATCAGCCGATACGTACGAACCTAGTCCAACTGGCATTCCAGTGGCCATAACCTGAACCTGACCACCCACAGTGTTAGCATTCCGTTTTGTTTGATCGATTACTTCGCGAATTGCTGCGTCGGCCTCAGCTGATAACGCTCGTGTTGGAAAGCTCTCTGTCACTAAACGTAATTCGTTTAAATCATGGTACTTTGTTAAGTCATTCAAATCCGATTTAGCGGGTCCAACATTAACCACAAAACCATGAACATCCACACCAATTTCTGATAGTAACTTTTTGGCGACTGCACCTACTGCTACTCGCATTGTTGTTTCTCTGGCAGATGATCGTTCTAATACATTACGCAAATCATCATGATGACGATACTTCATACCACCGACCAAATCAGCATGGCCAGGACGTGGACGTAAAACTTTTCGCAGTGTATTTTCTGATGTTGCTGGATCATCTGGCGCCATAATTTTGGACCAATTATTATGATCGTCGTTATGAACGTTTAATGTGATTGGCGAACCTAAGGTCAGTTGATGGCGAACACCAGTGAGAAAAGTAACGGTGTCTGTTTCAATTTTTTGTCGTTCACCACGACCATATCCTTGTTGGCGGCGCGCCAGTTGCTCATCAATATCAGCTTGTGTAATATGTAATCCAGCCGGAATGCCTTCAATGACGGCAATTTCTTCCGGTCCATGGCTTTCGCCAGCAGTTGTATAACGCATATTAATTCTCCATAAATGCCGGCATATCGGCTATATTTTTCTTAACAATAATTGGTTCACCAATCTTAGCAAGTGCAACCAAATTTAATACACCGCCATGATTTTTTTTATCGTTCACTAGATGTTTGAAAAAATTAGGTGTGCCAATCAACGGTGAGGTTGTCGGTAATCCAACTGCTGTCAAACGATCGCGCAATGAATCAGTCATGCCACTGGGGGTTATACCGTCACGCTCAAAGCGTTGACTAATGGCAATCATACCAATGGCTACTGCTTCACCATGACGGAGTTGACCGTGTGCCAGTAACTCAATCGCATGACCTAACGTATGACCAAAATTCAAAAACTGACGTTGCCCAGATTCTTTTTCGTCAGCCATTACCACTGATGCTTTGTAAGTAATTGCTCGCTCAGACAAAGTCTGTGCTTGCTCACGTATGTCTGAAACACCCTTGATTGTACCGGTCAATTGATAAAAATCGCCACCAGTCAGTGCTGATGTTTTGACCACTTCCCCATATCCTTCGACTAAATCACGATCAGACAACGTGTCCAAATAAGTCGTATCAACTAGTACAAGATCTGGCTGGTAAAATGATCCCACAATATTTTTTGTGTCACCTAAATTAACAGCTGTTTTGCCACCAACAGACGAATCAACCTGCGCGGTGAGCGATGTGGCAATTTGTACAAAGGCAATGCCTCGCATATATAAGGAAGCGACCACACCACCCAAATCACCAATGACACCACCGCCCAGAGCGATGACACCATCGCCACGTGTGAATCCTGCCGAAGCCATTTTTGAAATCAATTCACCAACAACAGGCAATGATTTTGATGATTCTCCAGCTGGAACAGTCAGCGGCAATACCTCATAACCTGCAGAACGTAACTGCATTTCAGTATCTGATAAGTAAAGCGGTCCAACATTACTATCTGTCAGCAATGCTATTTTACGTTTGCTCCAAACTTGACTCAGTTCTTCACCAATGTGCTTGTGTAGTTGTTTATCAATCTTAACTTCGTAATTTTTTGTTGCTAATTCAACAATCACTTGACTCATTTAATTGCCTCCCGAATTTGACGTATCTTGTCTGCTAACAGTTTAAATTCATCCGGCGTCAAAGCTTGAGCACCATCAACAAAGGCATGTGCAGGATCATCATGAATTTCTGTCATAAGTCCTTGTGCGCCTGCTGCCACAGCAGCTAATGCTAGGGGTGTCACAAATTTAGAGACACCAGCCGCATGAGAAGCATCAGCTACAATCGGATAGTGCGTCAACGATTGCAAAACAGGAATTGCAGAGACATCTAAGGTATTGCGTGTGTATTTATTATCATAGGTACGGATACCGCGCTCCATCAAGATAATTTGGTCATTGCCACCTGCAGCGATGTATTCTGCAGCATTCAACAAATCGTCAATCGTAGCTGACATACCACGTTTTAAGACAACTGGTTTCTGTTTCTTGCCTAGTGCCTTCAACAATGCAAAGTTTTGCATATTACGTGTACCAACTTGAAAAATATCGGTATATGAATCTACCAAGTCAACATCTCGAGTGTCCAGTATTTCGGTCACCATATCCATCTCAAGGGCATCAGCGGCCGCGCGATGGGCTTTCAACCCTGCTTCGCCATTACCTTGGAAAGAATATGGCGAGGTTCTAGGCTTAAATGCGCCACCGCGTAACACGGTAGCCCCAGCTGCTTTAACTGCCTTTCCCATGGCCTCAACGTGAGCTGGAGACTCAATTGAATCAGGTCCTGCCATCAATGTGAAATGCTGTCCACCAATGACGCTGTGGGGTGTTTTAATGATCGTATCTTCTGGATGAAAATCACGTGACGACTTAATTGCTGAGTGATGATTGGTAATAATCTCTACAATTTCTGATTTTACTTCATGTAACTCAGTTTCAGGCAAAGTCTTGACACCTGCTAAAGCAACGCGGTTATCATGAACAAACACTGGTTTAATTGAGTTTTGATGGTCTAACATCTCAGCAATATGCTGAGCAGATTCTTTTGATTTTGCAATAATTATCATGTTTTATTCTCCACTTTTTTATAATAATGTCTTTAAGATGTAATGGCTGCTGCCATTAGACGTCGATTCGCTGGCTGGTCAAACCAATATTCAAAACTTAGCGCGCCTTGATTAACTAACATAGATACACCATTCATCGTCAACAATCCACGTTGTGACGCTGATTTTAAAAGCGCAGTCTGCTGATTGCGATAAATAATATCAACTACCAGACTATGCAAAGGCATGAGTGATAACTGATAATCTGTTAGCAAAGTTCGCGCATCGTTCATGCCAACAGTTGTTGCATTGATTAGCATATCTGTTTGGCGCAATGCTTGTGTTAAAGCCTGATTGTCAGCCAAGTCTTCCAAATGTCCGATGCCTTGACTCAAATAGGCAATTTCAGTCTCGTGTTGCGACCAATTTTGATGTGCACGATTGAAAACAGATATATTTCTAACCCCATACTCTCGTGCACTAGCAATAATGGCACGAGCTGCACCACCAGTACCGATGACTACAATTTTTTCTTTGGGCTGTTGACGTTTAATACTTTGCCAAAACCCATCCCCATCAGTGTTCGTACCTACTAGTCTGTTTTTTATGCGTTTCACTGTATTAACAGCCTGTAATCTCTGTGCCAACGGTGAAATATCGTCCAAATAGTTGATAATTTGATTTTTATATGGTGTTGAAACATTAAAGCCATTAATTTGTAACGTCTTTAAACCAACAATCGCCTGCTCAAATAATTGTGGTGCTACATCAAATGACTGATAATAAGCATCAATGTGAGCCGCGTCAATCATAGCGTTTTGCATTTTTGGTGATAATGAGTGTCCTGCTGGGTAAGCCAATAAACCATATAAAGTCATTTTAAGTCCTCAATAATTCGTGCACTGATTGCGTGAGCGTCAAATCCCAATTCGCGTAACGCAATGTCTGGTGCAGCGCTCATGCCAAAATCATCAAGCCCAAAAATCAGCCCATTATCCTGTGCGATTTCGCGCCACCCCAGACGAGTTCCTGCTTCTATTATGACATTTTTTGTAGCATATTCGTCAACAATGTTATGCCGTTTAGATTTTTCTAATGACTGAAATTTCCTAAGATTGGGCATACTGATGACATTTGCAGGAAAAGGTAACAATTCTTTGACTTTTATGGCAATTTGAACTTCTGACCCCGTAGCAATCAAATTAATTTTAGCCCGTTCGTTATGAATAATCTCTGAAGCGCCATATTTCTGAGCAGTGCTGGCTTGTACTTGATTACCTTGAGTGCCTAAATTACCACGACTCAAAATCAAGATTGTTGGTTTGTCAATTGACGTTAAAGCTTGTTGCCAAGCTAATGCTATTTCATTGGCCGTCCCTGGTCGAAGAACCTCGACATTTGGAATAGAACGTAACGCCATTAATTGTTCAACAGGTTGATGTGTGGGACCGTCCTCGCCAACCGTTATGCTATCATGAGTGAAAACATAAATCACAGGTACTTTTTGAAGTGCACTCAATCTGATTGCAGCCTTCATATAATCAGAAAAAGCTAAAAATGTTGCGCCAAATATTTTTGTGTCACCATGTAACGCAATACCATTCATCACTGCGCCCATCGCAAACTCCCGAACACCAAACGCAATATTACGACCGGCACGATTTTGTGCATCAAACAAATCCGACTCAACGATTTCAGCATTGGTTGAAGCCACTAAGTCAGCTGAACCACCCCACAAATTGGGTAGTTGTTGCGCAAATTTTTGCAAAATATTCTTAGAAATTTTACGACCAGCTTGCTGTTTCAAATCATCATCAATTGTTGGTACTTTTAGCTTGCCTGCTTTTGTTGACAACTCATAAGCTTGCAGGGCTGAAAGAGATGGCTGTTTCTCTTGATTCAAACGTTGTCCTATTCGCTTTTTCATGTCTGATAGCAACTGAGCAGGTACTTTGAAATTTTCAATGGTAACATTTAAGTTTCGACTTAAATCAACGAGATCCTTTGATTGTAATGGTGTGCCGTGCGCTTTATTTGAACCGGCAAATGGTCCAAAATCACCAATAACTGTCTTAACTGCAATTAAGGCAGGTTTGTTGCTCTTTTTGGCTATTTCAATTGCGTCATGGATTGCGTGTAAATCATTACCATCATCAACCTGTAATGTTTGCCAACCATAACTCTGAAAACGGGCAATGTTATCAGTCACATCAGTGCGCTTTTTTGGTCCATCTAAACTGACTTGGTTGTCATCGTACAAAACAATTAGCCGTTCTAACTGTTGTTGACCAGCAAGTGAAGCCGCTTCATGACTAACACCTTCCATCAAATCACCATCACCGACCAATGCGTATGTATGGTAGATTGTAAAATTAAACCGAACACTTGAATAAAAAAGCCGCAGCGCCTTTAATGGTAATTGTCTAAAACAA
>NZ_BMBS01000030.1 GCF_014634805.1 Leuconostoc falkenbergense | reverse complement strand
TGCCAATCAAAAAATAAAAGTTGCCTAATCAGTTCAGCCCTAGATAAAAAATAGTCCGAATTATTGACTTATGAGCATTATTACCACATGTCTTTTAATGTTTAAGAACACTTTAATTTGTTTAGGATATACAAAACTTACCCAAACCCTAAATAAAATATCGTATAGTGATAGTAGTAAACTTTAAAATTAATCATCTAACTATACTTTGTGAACGGAGATTTGCTGATGAAAGTACCAATGACAACCCCATTAGAACAGCTGCGTAGCGGCTTAATGACTTTACAAAACAAGACACTTATTGTTATTGCTAATTTCCGCAATAACATTTTGCACAATCGTGACTTGCGACGTGAACGTCCTATAAAAATGTCAGATACACGAGAATTGACAATTGTTCCTTACGAAGAAAAATCTAAGGTAGTTGACAATACGAGCTTTGCCTATGCACTTGAAGCTTCCATTACTGAAAGCGAACAAACACAAAAACAACATCATAGTAAATTATTGCGTGGTTTCAAAAATTTCTTCTACCATCCCCTACGTGTATTAGCGGCACTCATTATTATTATCTTATCTGTATATATTGCGTTAATGTTTGTAAAAGAAACTAATACCAACCAAAATCCGATTTCAAATTCACAACCACAATACAAAACCAAAAATTAAAAAGATGAGAACCAATGACGGTTCTCATCTTTTTAATTTTTAAAGGAATGAATTGGCGCGGGAATGTGCCCACCACGATTAATAAAATCAGCACTTGATTTTTCAACAACTGGCATAACTGGTGCAGTTCCTAAAAGGCCACCATAATCGACCATGTCCCCGACGTATTTCCCAATTGTTGGCAAAATTCGAACGGCCGTTGTTTTGTTATTTTGTACGCCAATTGCTGCTTCATCAGCAATCATCGCACTAATCGTTGTAGCTGGCGTGTCTCCGGGGATAGCAATCATATCCAAACCAACAGAACAAACCGAAGTCATGGCTTCAAGTTTGGCCAAAGATAATACCCCAGCTTTCGCAGCATCAATCATACCAGCATCTTCAGACACAGGAATAAAGGCACCCGATAAACCACCAACGCGCTGTGAGGCCATAACACCGCCTTTTTTGACAGCATCATTTAGTAACATCAATGCCGCTGTTGTACCATGCGCACCGACTTGCTCGAGACCAATTTCTTCCAGAACTTCTGCCACTGAATCACCACGTGCTGGCGTTGGTGCTAGACTAAGATCAACAATTCCAAACTCAACACCAAGACGTTGTGCCGCCAAAGAACCAACCATTTGACCAACACGTGTGATTTTAAACGCGGTCTGTTTGACAGTTTCAGCAACAACTTGAATCGACTCACCCTTAACTTTTTCAATGGCACGTTTGACAACACCCGGCCCTGAAACACCCACGTTAATGACAACGTCTGGCTCACTGACACCGTGAAAAGCACCAGCCATAAATGGATTATCCTCAACCGCGTTAGCAAAAATAACCAACTTAGCATTAGCAGTATCAGATTTTTCAGCAATTGCCATCACTGTTTCACCCATTAATTTGATGGCATCCAAGTTGATACCTGCTTTTGTCGATCCGATGTTAACACTTGACATAACCAGATCGGTTTCAGTTAATGCGCGTGGCATTGACTTAATCAAAGCCAAGTCACCATTAGCAAATCCTTTTTGAACTAATGCCGAATATCCCCCAATGAAATCAACACCAACAGTTTTGGCCGCATCATCCATAGCATGAGCGTAGTACAGCATCTCATCAGGCGTTGCGTGCCCAGCAATTAAGGCAATTGGTGTCACACTGATTCGTTTATTAGTGATGGGTATGCCAAATTCACGTTCAATTTGTTCAGCTACCGAAACCAAATCTTTAGCATAAGTTGTAATTTTATTATAAATATTTTGGGCGGTAGTTTTCGGATCACCCGCCACAGTATCTAGTAAAGAAATTCCCATCGTGATAGTACGAATATCAAGATGTTCTTCTTCAACCATCTGAATTGTTTCAAGTATTTGCTTTGTTTCCATTTTGTCTCCAGTAAACTGTGCTGAGATAGATGTAATTATCGTACTCAGAAGAGTTGATCTTGCGTTGAAACACGTGACATTGTCTCAAATATTTCTTCACGTTGCGTATGAATTGTTACACCCAATTCAGCACCCAACTGATTTAGCTCATCTTGTAATGCGTTAAACTGTTCATCTAGTGTTTCTAAATTGACTAACATACTCATGGTAAAAATATTTTGCATGATAGTTTGTGAAACATCTAAAATATTAATATGATGTTTTGATAAATTGCCAGCCACAGCTGCAATAATACCTGGCTTGTCTTGTCCCACAACTGTTACAACCGCTTTACTCATAATAATTCTCCATTTCATGTAATTATTTTAATAACGATGTTGATGGCGAGATTGCCATACCTTATAAAGCTCATCTAATCCTGAATCCGCCAAAACTTTAGCATAAGTTTTTGGCATCTGTGACAAGGCAATCGCAGATAGTTGTTTCTCAAATGGTGCAATCCGACTTGATACGATTTTATCACATCGATAGGATGCCAAATCAGCTATCACATTGGTATCTTGGTGAATCAAACTATCATCAATTGTCAACCACCCTAATTTACCTTTAACCAAAAATGGCTGAACCCAAGACGTCACTGTCAAATGCCAAGCATAACCATCTTCTTCACGAACAACTCGGTCAATATGCACCGTTGCTAACGCTGTACGTTTCGGTAGCATTAAGTCAAAAACACCTTGTTGTGATTTCGCCGATGAAACAACTAAAAAATCTGTAACACTTCCGGGATGCCAAGAGCGATATTCTATTTTTTTGGAACCAACCATAATTTGTGAAGCGTATGGCTGTCGGATAACTAATGCTTTCATCTAGCTTCCTAGTTTAAAGATTAAACCTAAAAGATTTCGCCACTAAAAGGTATCTCAGCTAAGGCATCAAAATCGTAAGTGGCTAAGTCTTCTACGCTTGTTAAGTAGGCAGTCAACGGGATACCCATCATCAAATTAACGGCCCCTTCTTTTTCCTTAACAACAATTACTGGTATCTTGTTTGCAACCGCATATCCGAATTCCCATGCTGTTCCAGGGTCTACCTCCTGCCCAACATAGTCAATCACTGCTACCATAACATCTGCATTGTTAATGGCATCAACGTCACCATTATAAGTCGCGATTCGCCATTCGGGAGAAAACATTTCAAATTCTTCATGCTGATGTTCACGAGGTGAAAATACAGATGAGGCTGTTGCATTTTTTTTCAAAGCAGATTCCGCTCTTGCCACACGGTCAACTTGCTCTTTATCGAAAAAAGGACTCGCCAAGTAGATTGTTTTTGCCATTTTTTTGCTCCAATTTTGTTAATAATACTAGTCTACCAGATAGCTGGTTATTCGACTAGTAATTCTTTTAACAAAAAAACGTGTTTTTAAACACGTTTTTAACGATACTGACGTTCGCCATCTTGCCAGCCCAAAAATTGAAATTGATGTTTTTGGGAAGTCGGTATTATAACATTCACATGAGAATCTAATAGCTGCGATTGGAATATTTTTTCATATTGTTCCACAGACACATGTTGTCTTTCAGACAACTGTTTTTCAACCGATTCAGCAGGTATTGATGACCTAAAATCTGGTTGAAGTGTCATTGAATAGAGCTCTGCTTCTGCACCAGAACCATAACTGAAAATAGCAATTTTTTCACCTGGATTCAAATCTTTTGAATGACTAAGCAATGACAAAAAACTAAGATAAACTGAACCAGTATACAAATTGCCAACATGACGGCTAAACTGTTGACTCGCAATTAAGTTAGTAACCAAACGTTTCTGGTGCGATTCATCAGCTTCAGACATAATTTGATCTAAAGCTTTTTTCCCCATTTTAGTGTAAGGCAAATGAAACGCAAATCCAGCAAAGTCATTCAAAACATGCGTTGTCTGATTTTTATAACGTTGCCAAAGCGTCAAAAACATTTCTTTATATACTTCAGTAGAAAGATGACCATCAACAAGTGCTTCAGTACGATCAACAGGTCGCCAAAAATCTGCTACTTCACGACTCATGTAGACAGAATCATCGTTAATTATTGTAATACGCGGATTAGTAGCAACAATCATTGCCACAGCGCCTGCTCCCTGCGTGACTTCTCCAGCCGTCGCCAACCCATAGCGGGCAATGTCTGAGGCAATAACGAGGACTCTTTTATCCGGATGAGCAGCAACATAATCACGCGCCTGCATCAAACCATACGTTCCAGCATAACAAGCCTGCTTAAGTTCAATCGTTCTGACAAACTCAGATAGTTGTAATAATTTTTGAACATAAATCGCACTCGACTTTGAATTATCAATACCTGATTCTGTGGCGAAAACCACCATATCAATGGTTTGCCTTTCTTGATCGTTAACGATTTGTCGCGCCGCATTAGCCCCCATCGTGACGACATCTTCATAATTAGGTATGACAGCCTGCTCATCTTGGCCAATGCCAATTGTATATTTATCCGGTTCGTCACCTCTTGCTTTCGCCAATGTTACTAAATCTAACACATATTCTGGTGTATAAAAAGCAATTTTGTCGATTCCAATATTCACTTTAAATTACCTCGATTACAATTTTAATGACTACATTCGTTTTAACAATTATTCTGCAACAGAGAGACCTTAGTACAAGGCTTTGACTTTGTCTTGAATGCTTTCATTGTTAATAAATTCATCATACGTTGTATCAACACGATCAACAGCACCTTTTGCGGATACTTCAATCACATGGTTAGCAGTTGTTGCCAAAAATTCATGATCGTGCGATGTCATAATGATTGAACCTTTGAATGCAACGACCGCATCGTTGAGTGACTGAATTGATTCCAAATCCAAATGATTTGTCGGATCGTCCATCAGCAAAACGTTTGCTTTAAGTAGCATCATTTTGGCTAACACAATGCGAACCTTCTCACCACCAGACAAAACATTAATTTGCTTTAGTGAGTCATCTCCCCGGAACAACATCTGACCTAACATGCCACGTAGACTTGTATTATCTTTTTGTTCTTCTTCTGCAAAATCACGTAGCCAGTCTAAAATAGTTAAATCTTGATTTTCAAAATTATCATTCAAATCTTTCGCAATATAGGACTGAGACGTAGTAACACCCCAAGTGACAGTCCCTTCATCAGGTTCTAAGGTTCCCGCAATAATTTGCATCAAAGTGGTAGTTGCTAAATCCGAACGGGACAAAATGGCAATCTTATCTCCCGGGCGACCAATAAAGGAAATATTATCTAGGACTTTTTCGCCATCAATTGTTTTGGAAACATTTTCAACACGAACCATATCATTACCCAACTCGCGATTTAATGGGAAGTTAATAAAGGGATATTTTCGTGATGAGGGCTTGATATCATCCAGCGTTATCTTATCCAGTTGCTTCTTTCGAGCCGTCGCCTGCTTAGACTTTGAAGCATTCGCAGAAAAACGTGCTACGAATTCTTGCAACTGTTTAATTTGTTCTTCTTTTTTGTCATTCTGTTGTGAAGCTAAACGTTGCGCCAATTCAGAAGACTCGCGCCAAAAATCATAGTTTCCGACAAACGGCGTAATCTTACCAAAGTCAACATCCAAAATATTCGTTGAGACCGCGTTCAAAAAATGGCGATCATGGGACACAACGATGACCAAGTTAGGAAAATCAGCCAAAAAATCCTCTAACCAATTAATTGTTTGGACATCTAGTCCGTTAGTTGGTTCATCCAAGACTAAGATATCTGGATTACCAAACAGTGCCTGAGCCAATAATACTTTGACTTTATCATTTTCTGTAAGTTCACCCATTAGCGTGTACTGCATGTCATCGCCGATGCCTAATTTACTAAGTAATTGCCCAGCTTCTACTTCAGCATTCCAGCCATCTAGTTCTTCAAATTCCGCACCTAAATCAGCCACTCGAACACCATCTTCATCGTTAAAATCTGGCTTCGCATAAATAGCGTCCATCTCAGTTTTAATTTGATAGAGTCTTTCGTGACCCTGAATCACAGTGTCTAATACTGTAAATTCATCAAAAGCAAAGTGATCCTGCTGTAAAGAAGACATTCTTTCGCCATCACCAATTGTGATCGTTCCTTCTGTGGGCTGTAATTCACCTTGAAGTAACTTCAAAAAAGTAGATTTACCAGCACCATTAGCACCGATAATGCCGTATGTATTGCCGGGCGTCAACTTTAAGTTGACGTCTTGATATAATTTTGGTCCTGAAAAACTAAAACTCATATTTGCGACTGTAATCACGTTAAGATCCTCCAATTTAAAAACTTGCCAAATCACATCATCATACCGCGTGATTTTACCAAATTACCTTATATTAGTGTAACAGAAAAAGCGCTAATTATCGCGCTTTTTCTAAATATCAATATGAAACAATCTCTCGGCCAATTAAGATTTAAAACCGCCATCAACCGGTAATTGAATATCGTCCTCTGTGCTGTCAGACAAATTGTGGAATCCCGCTTCAACAGGAATTTGATTTTCATCTGGATCGTCTCGCGTGTCACCAAAGAAAGTAAATAAGCTAAGGACAATATACATCAATCCAAAGTAGAAGCCATACTCGTGTGATACTAAGTCAAGCAACAATGTTGAAATTACTGTAAAGAGTACTGGTAAAAAAAGCAATACAAGTGGTGAGTAGCCGCGTTTGCGAACTTGATAACCCAAATACAAAGTGTAGATGCTGTTTAATAACATGTAGAAAAATATCACTTTGTGCAGACCACTCATATTAGTAATCCTGCCTAAAAATGGTAATAAAATACCCAAAGCAAATGCTGCGAGCCATTGATAGCCATAATATTTTATAAATTTTTCCATCATCGTTGCACCCGCCTTAAAAAGTTCTCATTATTTTATTATATTATACCCGATTACTGCAACTCACGCAAGACACTGATAGCCGACAAAGCGTAGAGTGGTGCAGTTTCAGCACGCAGTATCCGTGGGCCTAATCCAGCAGAAACAAAATCAACCTGAGTCATTTCTTGAATTTCATCTACTGTTAATCCACCTTCTGGTCCAAAGACCAAGACTAAATGACCATTATTTGGTACATGATTGACAGCGTCAATAAAAGCAGATATTTCACCCTCTTTTGCCGATTCTTCCCAAGCTACTATACCTTTGTCTTTTGGTAAATGTATTGCTGTTTTCCAAGTCAAAAAATCAATTTCTGGTATAATCAAACGATGCGACTGCTCAGCCGCTGCTTCCGTAATTTTTTGCAAGCGAGCTATTTTTTTGTCTTGTTGTTTGCGCCAATCGGCGACAGTGCGCGCCATTTCTGTGAAAATAATTCGTGTGGCACCTAACTCAGTAATTTTCTGAACGAACCATTCTGAACGGTCATTTTTTAAAGGTGATACAATGACTGTCACGTTAATCGGTATCTCAACAATTTGATTGAGATGCTCAATGACCGCCATGGATATTTGGTTCGCATCAATTTGAGTCACCTGACCAATGACAAGTTGTTGATTACTATCCACAAATTCCGCTTTTGTACCAACACGTGCCCGTAAAACACGACCAAAATGATTAAATGCAGCATCTTCACGGGTTAAATTAATGATTTCATGATTGATAGTACGTTTTAGAAAATATCGTTGCATTAATGATTCCCTTTAAAATTTATTGTCTTGAATGGCTAGTGCTATTTGCCTCAAAATATGTGTATCATGTTCAGCAATCATATTAACTAAAAAATCAACTTACACAAAAACGCAAGGCAAAGTATGTGACGACACTTGCCCATAATGGACCATGTTGGACTCGAACCAACGACCGGACGGTTATGAGCCATCTGCTCTAACCAACTGAGCTAATGGTCCAATACAATTATTGTACCAAAATTCTGGCTAATCTGCCATCCTGATTAAGCAACAAAAAAGCGCCGTTTGGCGCCACTTTGCTGGATTTTGACTCATGTCCTACTTAGTTTGTAAGTTAAAGTATGTGATTATCACGGGAGAATAATTATGAGTGCCAAAATTCATTATCGTACTATCAATTCAATCGTACAATAATAGTATAACACATTAAATAGTAATGATTACTTTTTATTCTAATTGACTTTTAGCAATGAATGCATGCCATTTACCCATAATCATATGCTCGCTAATCACAAAATGAGATCGACCTAATTGGTCAATTATTTGAGGTGCTATATCATCATAGATACCTGAAACCAAAAAATAGCCATCTTTTTTCAAATGTTTGGTAACTTGTGGTATCAGTCTCTCAATAACATCGGCCAAAATATTTGCCACTACTAGATTAACTTTTAGATTACTATCGACAGACTCAAGTAAATCACTCACCACAACAGTAACATCTTTAGCTACTGGATTTAATGTCAAGTTGGCTTGTGCCACTGCTACTGCAGATTCATCAATATCAGTAGCCAAAACAGTATCAACGCCCAATTGTTTGGCTGCTACGGCTAAAACACCTGACCCTGTTCCCACGTCAATCATGCTTTCACCACTGCGAATGACCGTTTCTAATGCCTGAAGCATTAGTCGTGTTGTCTCATGTGTGCCCGGACCAAAAGCTAGTTGTGGATCCATGATAATCGGATATTCATCTCGCTGGTTTGGCAGATACGCTTCCCATGATGGCACAACTGTCAAATGGCGTGTAATACGTGTCGCGTGGTAATAGTTTTTCCATTCATTTTCCCATTCCGATTGTGCAACACCTGCAACAGTAACACTGCCCGGTGTTGCATCAATACCATAACGTTGTAATTCATTTAGCTGAGACTGAATGTTAGTTACGGTCGCCGACAACTGCTCGTTATTCTCAAAATAAGCAATAACTTTGACAGGTACTTGATCATCAACGATTTGCACACCATCAGCACCAACAGTCCTCAAAATATCTGCAACAGATTCGACTGCTTCATTTTGGGTTGCAATTGTGACTGCTTGCCAATTATTTTTCGTCATCGTATACTACCACAACTTTTCCAATTGTGCGACCCTCCTCGACGGTTCGGGTTGCAGCACGTATATTTTCTACTGTAAAGCCTTGATAAGTCTTCGTTAGTGTTGTCTTGAGTTCACCCTTATCAAGTAATACGGCTATTTTTTCAAGTGCCATACCTTGGGATAACATATCGACATGATAGTTACCCTTGGCAAACATGAAGACCCAACTAAATTGCGCACCAATGTTTTTTAACGGTCCCATATCAATTGGCGCTGTTGTTTCAACAATTGAGGCTATTGTGCCAAATGGTTTAATGATTTGTGTGACTGTTGGCCAATAGGCATCTGTACTTTGCAAAATTGCAACATGATCAACTTTTGGATACTGAATATGTTGTAACTGGTCAACCAAATCCTGATGATAATCTAAAATAAAATCAGCCCCTAGCGACTTTACCCACGCAACTGATTCTGGTCTTGAAGCTGTTGTAATGACTGTCAATCCAATGTACTTTGCTAATTGAATCAGTATTGATCCAACGCCACCAGCACCATTGATAATCAGAATTGAACGATTAGAAATACTCTCTTTTTCTAAATCGTAGCCAAAAGCATCATGTAAAATTTCAAAAGCTGTGATAGAAGTCAGCGGCATCGCACTGATTTCAGCGATTGATAAATTATGAGGTGCATGTCCAACCAAATCTGCTTCAACAACTTGGTAGGCTGCGTTTGATCCTTGTTTCATTTGTGAACCAGCGTAATAAACAAGGTCCCCAACATCAAATCTTGATACTTCCGTACCGACCTTAACCACCTCACCAACTGCGTCAAATCCTAAAATTCGAAATTGTCCTTCGGCTTTATAACCAGCTCGCATTTTCGTATCAACTGGATTAACAGAAGTTGCCAAAACTTTGACCAAAATTTCTGAGTCACTTGGGATGGGCTGTTTGACTTGCTTAGATATGAAAACCTGAGGGTCATCAATATTTCTTGCGCGATCAAAACCAATCGCCGTCATTTTATGTTGACGTCCAATCGCCCATATACTTTTAATTTTGTCTAATATATTCATTCAGCTAACCCACTATTCAAAATATTATTTAAAGTGTCTTTGGTAATTTGATATTCTGGCTTGAAATTTTTTGTACGATACAACAACTCGATCGTAGCAATTTTGTCTGATGAAGTCGGCAGCTTATCCTTTAGGACGCGATCCCAGTTGTTGGCAACCATTGCATATTCAACCAATCGCAGTTCTTCCTGCGTTAGCTTACTAGCGGCTGACTCATTCTTTTTAATTTGTTCATCCACATACTTTTGTACCAACGCTTGACCTGCTGGTAAGTCAATCGGCTTTACTTGATAGGTCACTTTGGCATTGTGATATTTGTCAAATTTCACCGCAGTTATCTTGAAGTCACGATCACGTTGCAACGTTTCCAAATAACGTTGTGACAAGGCAGCCATAACAGATGATTTTTGATATTTAGTACCAGAAAAAGTAACCGAATCAGCTACTTTTTGATCTGATTGTAATGCTTTTTGAATGCTGCTAGCAATTTCAGCTTGCCATTTTTTTGTCGTTAAATTAACAACACTTTGCTTGTTATTAGTAGATGAATCACCTGTTAATCCAAATTCTAAAGCCGTTTTGGCATCTTTTTTAACTACTTGTTGCCGTGTCGTTTGTGAAACACCATCAACACCAAAAACTATTCTAGCAACCACGCCACTCACAACTAAAATCATCACAGCAATCGACAACGATGCCAAAATGATATTGGGTTTTATCAGTTGGCGCTTTTTGGTGGACCAATTACGCTCAACACGAGAACGATTTTGTTTAGTTTCCTCTGGCATATTGGGCATCGTCCTCCGTTTTGAGTACGGCCATGAAGGCTTCTTGTGGTACATCTACCGTACCAACTGATTTCATTCGTGCCTTACCACGTTTTTGCTTATCGAGCAATTTAGCACGTCGGTCTGGATCACCAGTGTGAATTTTGGCAGTAACATCTTTACGATAGGCCTTGATATTTGTTCGCGCTAATATTTTAGCACCAATCGCCGCTTGAACAGGAATTTCAAAGTTTTGACGCGGAATAATCCCCTTTAACTTTGAAGTAATGATTCGCCCACGCTCTGCCGCAAAATCACGATGAACTATGAAACTCAAGGCATCCACTTTCTCGCTATTTAACAAAATATCAATTTTGACCAAATCAGATTGGCGGTATGCTGATAACTCGTAATCCAATGAAGCATATCCGCGTGTACTTGACTTTAGTTTGTCGAAAAAGTTAAATATAATCTCAGACAGTGGCATATAGTATTTGACATTGACACGAGTTTCATCCAAATACTCCATCGTGTCAAATTCGCCACGCTTTCGCTGTGCCAACTCCATTACTGCACCGACATAGTCATTGGGTACCATAATTTGAGCATGAACATACGGTTCTTCAATCGTTTTAATTTTTGATGCCTCTGGCATTTCAGAAGGATTTTCAATAGCAATTGTTTCGCCTTCTGTTGTGGTAACTTTATAAGTTACTGATGGTGCAGTCGTAACCAGATCAAGTCCAAATTCTCGCTCTAGTCGCTCTTGAATCACGTCCATGTGCAATAAGCCAAGGAAACCAACACGATAACCAAACCCCAGTGCTTGTGAAGTTTCTGGTTCAAACGTCAATGCGGCATCGTTAAGCTGAAGTTTCTCGAGCGCCTCTCGTAAATCAGTATATTTAGCATTATCTGAAGGATACAACCCTGAATAGACCATTGGTGTCATTGGCTTATAGCCTGCCAATGGCTCACTGGCTGGATGATCAACTAGTGTAATCGTATCACCTGAATGTGTCGTATGAATATCTTTAATCGCTGCAGTCAAATAGCCTACATCACCCGCCATCAGGTAATCACGCTTTTGCGCATTTGGCGACATTACGCCGACCTCCGTGACCTCATATTCAGCCCCAGTATTCATCATACGAATTTTATCACCGGGCTTAACGATTCCCTCACGAACACGCATGTTCACTACCACTCCACGATAAGCGTCATACGCAGAATCAAAAATCAATGCCCGAAGCGGTGCGTCAATTTCACCTTCTGGTGCGGGTAAGTCTGCCACAATTTTCTCCAATAATTCTGGAATTCCAATACCTTGCTTTGCTGAAGCTAAAACCGCATCAGATGCATCAATACCAATGACGTCTTCAATTTCTTGTCGTACTTTTTCAGGATCAGCTGCGGGCAAATCAATTTTGTTGATGACCGGTAGAATCTCTAAATCATTTTCAAGCGCTAAATAGACATTGGCCAGCGTTTGTGCTTCAACGCCTTGCGCAGCATCAACTACCAAAATTGCACCTTCGGCAGCAGCCAAAGCACGCGAAACTTCGTAGGAAAAATCAACATGCCCTGGTGTATCAATCAAGTGAAAAATATAAGTTTCACCGTCGTTTGCATCATAATGAACTTCAACGGCATTTAATTTAATCGTAATGCCACGTTCACGTTCCAAATCCATTGTATCTAACAATTGATTTTGCATATCGCGTTCTGCAACCGTGTGCGTTTGCTCTAAAATTCGATCCGCAATGGTTGATTTACCATGATCAATATGTGCAACAATCGAAAAATTACGGATATGCTTTTGTCGTTCTTTTAATTGTGTTAAATCTAGTTCTGTCATAATTGGCATTTTTCTTTCAGTTTTATGTCTATTTAATTTTACCATAAAGGTCGCAATTACTTTCGACTCAGCTTTGATATATTTAGTGAAATAAGCGCCAATTTTTAATAAAAAAAAGACCCAATTACTTAAGTCTTTTTCATTCAATATTAAAACTTTAAAATATGTGGCCCAGTAGTCTGAAGACCACCAGATAGCAGCCTCATAACAGTAATCATTGTTTCATCAGATACTAACTTTGGTTTACCATTAACTAGTGTTTCATAGACCGTGTCATAAATACGGCCATAGTCGCCCTGAACGCTAGGTATATACTTATCAATGCGATCGCCACTCTGATTATAATACACTAAGTGACCAAAATTCTGTGGGGCGTCACTACCAAATCTTGGACTTCCAGGCATAATACCCGTCTTTAAGTCATTTTCTTGTTCATCAACGGTATATTTGATGAATGTACCTTTTGTGCCTCTTAGTTGCCACTTTGGATATTGAATCGTAGCTAACTCGGTCGTCTGAATAGTTGCTTTAAAGGATTCTGGATAAAACAAATTGACCTCAATTTGGTCATCTAAATGACTTTCAAGCACACGTGTTGCGCGTAAATCGTATACAGCCGCTTGTGGCGCCCCAAACAAACTGACAACTTGGTCAATTAAGTGAACACCATGACCAAATAGAGAGCCGTCAATCGCAGACCCTTCTAATTGACCATCCAGAGGACGATAGTGATCCATGTGAACTTCTAGGTCCGTTAATCGCCCCAAGTAACCGTTAGCAATTACTTGCTGTACCGTCAAAAAGTCGCTGTCAAATCTTCGACTTTGAAAAGGCATTAAAAATAAATTATTTTCCGCCGCCAGTTTAACAAGTTCTTCTGCCTCCTCAACACTGGCAGCCATCGGCTTATCCACTAACACGTTTTTGCCTGCTTGTAATAATTGTTTTGTAACTTGATAATGACTTTGTGATGGTGTCACAACAACCACTAAATCCAAACTATCATCAGTCACAATGTCTTCAATATCTGTCGTAAATATTGTGCCAGTTGCTTCAAGTTCAGCTTGTTCAGTTGGCTTTTTTCCAAGCGTTGGCGTTACGACACGTGTAACCCTAAATTTATCTTGTCGTAACTTTAAATAAGGTAAATGGTAGCGATTGGTACTTTTTCCGAAGCCTACAAAAGCAATATTTATCATCATGAGCCTCCAGTCATTTTATACTTCACTATAACACATAACAAAATATATTTACTTAATGACGATTTGCGTCAAATCTCCTAATCCGTTGGTGAGTCGTTGTATAACGTTCAGCTGAGCATATCGATTATCTTTAACAGATTCATCTTCAGCGTTAACCATTGTTTCATCAAAATAAGCTGCGATTGGTTGTTGCAATTTTGCCAAAGCCACGTAGAGATTTTCTGCACCATCATGCATCAAAGTATTTAAATCAAGCGTTAACGTTGCTTGATATAGGTCTTTTTCAGACTTATTTTCAAATTTAGCAGGATCAACCGTCGCATTAGTTACTTGCTTTACAGCTAAACGATCCACACGAGTCAACGCCTCAATTACATCTCGGAAGCCGGCATCACTACTATGTTGGGACAAGACTTCAATTCGCTGACTAATGTATACAATATCTGCTCTTTCAACATTGCCTAATCCAGCAGTGACAATGTCTTGACGTATTCCAGCATCTAGTGACAATTTGCGAACACGATCCAACATGAAATCAACAACCGTCGTCAAATCAGTTTCAGCTACCACACCTTGCTGTTGCACAAAGTCGGCTAACAAAGGTTGTAAATCAATATGCCAATTTTTATCCACCAATGTACGCACGATGCCGGTAGCCGCACGTCGCAAGCCATAAGGATCATTAGAACCACTTGGTATTAGTCCAGCGGCAAAGAATGTCACAATGCTGTCAAGTTTATCTGCAACGGCCAACAAAGCGCCTACTTCAGATTGTGCAACATCACCATTGGCTGAAGTTGGCATATAATGTTCTCGAATGGCTGTTGCAACCGCATCATTTTCGCCAAAAAGCTTGGCATAATGTTCGCCCATAATGCCTTGAAGTTCATCAAACTCACCAACCATGCCGGTCATCAAATCAAATTTATAAATTTCTGATGCGCGGGTCAAATCAGACTGCTGTGTGGCATCAAACTTCAAAGCAGTCGCCATTGCTGAAGCCAAAGCACCAGTTCGTTGCATGTGTTCATACACAGTACCAATTTTTTCATGGAAGACTAACTTTTTAACTTTAGTCATGTAATCAGAAATTGATTTGGTTTGATCTTCATGATAGAAGAATTCGGCATCTTCTAACCTTGCCACCAACACTTTTTCATTTCCCGCAATAACATTGTCTAAATGTTCACGATTACCATTTCGTATTGACAAAAAGTGCGGCAATAATTGTCCTTTTTCGTTCGTCACAAAGAAGAAACGCTGATGTTCACGCATTGATGTAATCAAAACTTCATCTGGAATTTCCAAATATTTCTCATCGAAACTGCCTGCGAAGGCTGTCGGCCACTCAACAATATTATTAACTTCTTCTAATAAATATTGCGCCGCATCGGTGTCAAGTTGCAGAACCCAACCATTAGCTTCAGCAATTGTATTCAACTGTGATCGAATTTCATTTTTACGCACTGTGGCATCAACAACAACATTAGCACTTTGCAACGTCGTCACATAATTATCCGCAGAAGTGATTTCAATATGTTCTGAAGATAGGAAACGATGACCACGTGTAAAACGATCTGTGGCAATATCCAACACATTGAAAGAGATAATCTCATTATCCAATAATGCTACGAGCCAACGAATAGGTCGAACATACAAAAAGCTGTGATTAGCCCACTTCATATAAGTTGAAAATTTCATTTGGGCGACAACTTCATCACCAATTTTAGCTAAAATTTCATTTGCTGCTACACCAGCAGTATGTTTTGTTAGCCAAACATATCCATCTTTAATTTCAAATGCTTCAGGATTAGCACCTTGACCACGTGCAAAACCTAATGCTGCTTTTGTCCAATTACCGTTTTCGTCTTGTGCGCGGTCAACAGATGGCCCGCGCTTTTCTTCGCTCAAACTTTCTGATGTTTCAGCGACATCTGTCAGAACAACAGCCAAACGTCGTGGGGTTGAATATGGTTTAATATCACCGACTGTTAAGCGATGCTCTGATAAGAATTTCTTAGTTCTTTCAATTAACTGAATTTCTGAACTAGTTACCAAATGAGCTGGTATTTCTTCAAGTCCAATTTCTAATAAAAATGTTGACATTAATTATTCTCCAATTTAAATTGTACGACAACCATCTTTTATAAAAGTTTTAGGATGGGAGTACATGGTTTTCAACATTAACTTTCGTTAAGCTTTTTTGATTGCATATTTGCCATTTTCACCAAGATACTTATCGCGTAACTGTTCATCTTTCAGCAGTGGAAATCCCAGTTTTGCACGTTCTTCGATAAACACTTTCGAAACTTTTCGAGCCATAGTACGAATTCTGTGTAAATAACCAGCACGTTCAGTGACAGATACTGTACCTCGTGCATCTAGTAAATTAAAAGTATGCGATGATTTTAAGATATAATCATAGGCTGGGTGAACAAGTCCTAACGCAAGTAAACGTGTGGCTTCCGCTTCAAATTCATCAAAATGCTTGAGTAGCATAGCTTGATCAGATTCCTCAAAAGCGTACTTTGAGTGTTCGTATTCAGGTTCTTTAAAAATATCCCCATATAACACGCCATTGCCCCATTCTAAATCATATACCGTCGGCACATCTTGAATGTATGATGCTAAGCGTTCCAGTCCATATGTGACTTCAGCAGTGACAGAGTCAACTTCAATAGCACCAACTTGCTGGAAATAGGTAAATTGGGTCACTTCCATGCCGTCTAACCAAACTTCCCAACCAATACCAGCAGCACCCATTGAAGGGTTTTCCCAGTTATCCTCAACAAAACGAATGTCGTGTTCCAATGGTTTAATGCCAAGTGCCTCCAGTGATCCCAAATAAAGTTCTTGGATGTTTGCAGGCGAAGGTTTCATCACAACCTGAAATTGATGATGTTGAAAAAGACGATTTGGATTGTCACCATAACGTCCATCAGCGGGACGGCGTGATGGTTGTACATAAGCAGCATGCCAGGGTTCTGGGCCATTTGCACGCAAAAAAGTGTAAGGTGACTGTGTTCCTGCACCCACCTCATTATCATAGGCCTGCATTAAATTTGCACCCTGTTTTGCCCAATATTGTTGCAATGTCAAAATAATATCTTGTAATGATAACTTTGTATCTGTCATGTCTTAATCCTTTGTAGTTTGAAATATGAGATGGTGTCCATCACATTATACGAATAAAATTGATATTTTTCTTTTATTTTTGATGAACCAACTAAATTAGTTCCCCTTGCAAACCCCTTTCTGCTCAGGACACAAAAAGCGTCCTAATGTCAAAATTAATTGACATCAGGACGCTATAACGCGCGGTTCCACCTGATTTCCGAGTTATAACTCGACACTCGATAGTTATTGTCGCTCCACCAACGCCACTTGGTTTCCTCACGATTCAAACTTGATACTGTTATTATGACACGTCGCTAGAGTATTCGTCAAGTGAATTTCTAAAAATTATTGTGATTGATATGTTTCACCAATTGTTGCAACAATCAGATTAAGCAATGCCTGACTTGGCGCAATTACATATATGACTCGAATATGTCCATCAGACATATGCCACTCAAGGTATGCCATATTCTTCACCTTAGCACTATTAGGTGACTCATAGGTCCCATCAATACGCAAAACATTGATAGTCGGAAAATTAGACAATGTTAACTGTGATTGTCCTACGACCTTTTGAAATGAAAAACTTGAAAAATCAACACCCCATCCTTGGCCCTGAGTACTGGTTAAAATCATAACTTGTTGCGTTTGTTGCAGCCATTGTAATGATGACGCGTCTTGTTGCCAGTTACCCTTGACCTGAAAATGCCCAAAATCCGAATCCCCTATGACATCAACTGGCAATTGCCGATAGGCTTTAGTGGCAGAATCATCTGGCACATCGACTACGGATTTATCAGGGATTTTAGATGAGACTGATGACGACGATGACGGTATGCGCTCCGTCGATGAAGATAATTCCGCACTATTACTAGTGTCAGATTCTGTGGTTCGCACTGTATTTTTTTCGACTTTCTGTTGTTTAAACACAGCATGCACCAGTGCTTTTTTAACATCCTGCCTAAACACAGAGCCAGCAGGCAATTGCAAGCCAATGGACAAACTAACCATAATAGCAAACCCAATGCCATAATATATTTTTTCTATTCTTGATAACAATGGTGTCCAATAAGCCGAACGCCTAGAAACCAGAAATACGAGCCATCCAAAATAGATCAATAGGACAAGTAAAACTAATATTGCGCTACGCAATTCAATTGAAATCTCAATGGCAATCCAAAGTAACGATGGACTTAGCAGGACAAACATAACCTGATTAATTGAAAACCCAGTATCACGTAAACGTCTAATGAACAACGAAAGACTTGGAATAAACAACACAATAAGAACGGCTGCATCAACTTTCAGTACCAACCAAAACGAGTTGCTGACTGTCAGTGTGACGAAACCAATAATCACTAATATTAAATCATTAACGACATGAATCCAAAAAAAATCTAATCGATAGGCACCACTATGAAAATCAAGCGCCTCTCGCCAAAATTTAAAATAGCGCCTAAACATTTTCCCTCCAAACAAAAAAACTTGGTAAAATACCAAGTTTAAAAGTTATTTCAGTATGACATAAGAATTAAATTGTTAATAATTCTTTTTCTTTTTCAGCTGCAATGCCATCAATTGCTTTAATATTTTCGTCAGTTAGCTTTTGCGTTTGATCTTCTGCCTTGCGAGCGTCGTCCTCAGGCATTTCTTTATCCTTTTTAATGTCATCCATGATGTCACGACGAACATTGCGGACTGAAACCTTGGCTTTTTCTGCTTCAGCTTTAACTTCTTTAGCTAATTCTTTACGACGTTCTTCTGTCATTTGCGGAATCGCCAAACGCACAATGTTACCATCGGAAGCAGGATTCAACCCAAGATCTGACACATTAATTGCATGAACAATTGCTTCCAAAGCACTTTTATCGAAAGGTGTAATCAGCAAAATGCGCGCTTCTGGCACCGAAATTGACGCCACTTGATTTAGGGGTGTCATGGCACCATAATACTCAACTTCAATACGATTCAAAATATTTGGATTAGCTCGACCTGTACGGATATTTGCCAATTCACGTTGTAAAGCTTCCTGTGCCCCTTGCATCCGCTCTTTAGCGTTTGTTAAATCAAAAGTCATTATTTTTCTCCTGTTACTGTGGTTCCAATAGGTTCACCAAGCACAACACGCTTGAGATTACCAGGTGTATTAAGATTGAACACGACCAATGGCATATTATTATCCATTGAAAGAGAACTTGCCGTTGAATCCATTACCTTCAACCCTTTTTGCAAAATTTCCAAGTGAGTCAATTCTGTAAATTTAACAGCATCAGCGTTTTTATTAGGATCTGAATCATAGATACCATCAACGCCATTTTTACCCATCAAAATAGCATCAGCATTGATTTCGTTAGCACGCAATGCTGCTGTAGTGTCGGTAGAGAAGTATGGTGATCCAGTACCGGCGGCGAAAATAACAATACGTCCCTTTTCTAAATGACGTATGGCACGTCCACGGATATATGGTTCTGCGATTTGTTGCATAGTAATTGCTGTCTGAACGCGTGTTTGAACGCCAGAACGTTCTAAGGCATCTTGCAATACTAGGGCGTTCATCGTAGTTCCCAACATACCCGTGTAATCAGCACGTGAGCGTTCCATACCAACTTTAGAAGCTGGTTCTCCGCGCCACAAGTTGCCACCACCAACAACAATTGCAATCTGAGTTCCCAAATCGTGAACTTCTTTCAGTTCTTCGGCAATAGCTGACACAACGGCAAGGTCAATACCTTGTCCCTTTTCACCAGCCAAAGCCTCACCTGACAACTTAATCAAAACACGTTTGTACTTAATATCAGTCATGTCTAACCTCTTTTATTTGCTTATACAATTATATCAAAAATCAGGCAAAAATTCCGAAAAAAAAGTGCGTTATCAACAATAACGCGCTTTTCATATAAATAATGATGGAGATTAATCAATACTAGATAACAATCATCCCACACTGAAAAATCAATTAACCTAGTTGCTTAGCAACTTCTTCAGCCAAATCTGTCACTTTTTTCTCAAGCCCATCACCGACTTGGTAGCGAACAAATGACTTCACAGAACCATTTTGTGAAGCAATAAATTGAGCGACTGTTTGATCACCATTTTTAACGAATGGTTGATCCAACAATGAGATTTCTGCCAAGAACTTTTTGATACGACCATCAACCATCTTTTCTTTGATGTTGTCTGGCTTACCTGCCAAATCTTCTGAAGCCAATTGTACTTCTTTTTCCTTGGCAACAACTTCTGCTGGTACTTGATCATCTGAAACATATTGTGGTGCAATAGCGGCAACGTGCATTGCAATATCTTTAGCAGCTGCTTCAGAAGCACCATCAACAACAACTAATGCAGAGATTGAACCGGCCAAGTGTGAATATGAACCAAAGTTTTCTGAGTCAGCTTTTTCAACAACTGTGAAACGACGTAAAGTAATCTTTTCACCTGTGATTTGTGTTGTACCCACAATTTTGTCGTTCAATGTTTGACCAGCTTCAACTTCAAGTGCCAAAGCAGCTTCAACATCAGCTGGTGCGAATTCAACAATTGTATTAGCAACAGCACGCAACAATTCGTTAAATTCTGCGTTACCAGCAACGAAATCTGTTTCTGAATTTAATTCAATAATTGCAGCACGATTGTCCTTAACAGCAACAGCTGTCATACCTTCTGCGGCAACACGATCGCCCTTTTTAGCGGCTTTAGCCATGCCCTTTTCACGCAATAAGTCAATTGCCTTGTCTAGGTCGCCATCAGCTTCGACCAATGCTTTCTTAGCATCCATCATACCAACAGATGTCTTATCACGTAGTTCCTTTACTTGTGCAGCAGTAATTGCCATTATAGTGCTCCTCTAAAATAATTTAATGTATTTTAATTATAACATACTAAAATACCATTCCGCGTCCCAAACAGGTTCGCAAGGAACGGTATTTTTAAATCATATAATTAGTTATTGCCTTCTTCAACAATGTTAGCAATTTCTTCGATTGATTCTGTATTTTCGTCACCTTCAACAAATGCGTCTTCTGGTGCTGAATCTTGACCTTGACGACCTTCGATAACGGCATCAGCCATCTTGGCAGTAATCAAGCGAACGGCACGAATAGCATCATCATTGGCTGGAATTTTAACATCAACAACATCTGGATTAGCGTTTGTGTCAATCATTGCCACAACAGGAATGTTCAACATGTTAGCTTCCTTAACGGCAATTTCTTCTTTCTTAGGATCAACGACAAACAAAACATCTGGCAATCCAGGCATGTCTTGAATACCACCCAAGAACTTTTCCAACTTTTCGCGTTGCTTGTTTAACAAAACAACTTCTTTTTTAGGCAATTGCTCAAATGTACCATCTTCGGCCATTGCTTGCAAATCCTTCAAACGTTGGATACGTGTCTTAATCGTGTTCCAGTTAGTCAAAGTACCACCCAACCAACGGTGGTTGATGTAATATTGACCGGCACGTGTTGCTTCTTCAGCAATAGCATCAGAAGCCTGCTTCTTTGTACCAACAAACAAAACATTTGCACCGTCAGTTGAAGCATTACGGATGAAGTTATAGGCTTCATCAACCAACTTAACTGTCTTTTGCAAATCGATGATGTGAATACCATTACGTTCCGTAAAGATATATTCGTCCATCTTTGGGTCCCAACGACGTGTTTGGTGACCGAAGTGTACTCCTGCTTCGAGGAGTTCTTTCATTGAAATAACTGCCATGATATGGCCTCCTAGGTTTTTCCGCCGACAAATTCGTGGTTCACGCTGACATTACTGCACCTACGTGTTCTCGTTTGTCGTGTGTATTTGTTGTTTTCCACAACAAGATATATTATACGGTATTTTTATATGTTTAGCAAGGACTTTATTGCCATACTTTAGTTACTTTGTGTGCCAATAAAAACATTTCTTTTTGAGGTCGTGTCAGCTTTTTAAAAGCTGCCTCTGCCTTTAATGCATCACTTTTAGTTTCAAATGATTCCTGATAAATCAATTGAAGTGGATGGCGGGACTTAACACGTGTAAATTTAGCACCCTTTCCCGCTTCGTGCGTCGCTAAGCGACGCATGACATTATCTGTAAAACCACCATAAAAATAGCCATCAGCAGTATATAAAACGTAAAAAAAATATGCTTTCATTATTACCAAGCCTTGCCATACAAAATGTTATTCATTTCGGGTGTGTAATCATTAGTCTCGTCGTATGCAATCAACGGCGGCAAAATTCGTACACCGCCTGGACGTCCTGATTTAATCGCTTCGATTAAAACCATATTTGCCTCACGACCAGCCTTACCATAGACAAATTGAACCCGCTTAATCATAAGTTTTCGTTTGGCAAAAGCTGCAAAAATATCTGCCAAACGGTCTGGTCGATGAACCATATAGAATTTACCATTATTTTTCAGTAATTTATTAGCAATTTGAGCTAAATTAGGCAAGTCGATTGTTAATTCGTGGCGAGCTAACTCATAGTGATGATCATGATTGGTTTTCGTGGTGTCATTTAAAGGAAAATAAGGTGGGTTACTGAGCACAGTTTCGACAGATCCCGGTTTGATGTCCTCAAAAATATTTTTCATATCCTTTTGTAGTACACTTACACGATCAGACATACCATTCAAATCAATACTTCGCTGCGCCATGGCTGCCAATTCAGGCTGGATTTCGACTAATGTGACGCGGCCACTCACTTTTGGCGCATAAAATAACCCCACCGCCCCAGTGCCAGCACCCAAATCAACAGCATGTCCCCGGCCTTTACCTTTAACATCTGCAAAATGTGCTAGTAAAATAGCATCAAGTGAATAGGAAAACATATCTGGATTTTGAATAATTCTAATATTTTGAGATGGTAAACCATCAATCCGTTCGCCGGCTGTTAAACTTGGCTCTGTCATTTGCGTTTCTTCCCTTTTCTCGGTAAAATTAAATTTGATTTCGTTTATGAGGTGAATAAATATGAAATTTTACGACTTTCTTCGTGGTGTTGCCGTGGCTATTATTTGGACTATCAACGGCCGCATCACCTATATGAACCGCGACAAACTACCTAAAGATGACAATTATGTCCTAGTTGGTCCGCACCGCACATGGTGGGACCCTGTTTGGTACGCGGTGGCTGCGTACCCCAAACACTTTATTTTCATGGCGAAAATCGAACTTTTTAAATTCAAGCCTCTTGCTTGGCTCATTAAGTCTGCTGGCGCTTTCCCAGTTGATCGCGAAAACGTTGGCCCAAGTGTCATCAAATACCCTGTACGTGAGCTCAAAAGTGGTAAAAGATCATTAATCATGTTTCCTTCAGGTTCTCGTCACAGTGACGACTTGAAGTCCGGCTCATTATTAATCGCGCGTATGGCCGGAAAGCCAATTGTACCGGCGGTATACCAGGGCCCAGTGAAGTTTAGCCAGCTCTTTAAACGTCATAATACCACAATTAATTTTGGAGAGCCAATCTACATTGAGCGCGCCGATAAATTGAATGCTGAAAACATTGCCAAATATACTGACATCATGCAAGCAGCTTTTGATAAACTAGATGATGAAATCAATCCTGATTGGCACTATATTGATCCTAAAAGAATACAAAAAAAATAAGCTTAGCGCTTATTTTTTTTGCGCATTTGCACTTTGCTGTTTCATTTGAGCCATCATTTGATTTAACTTTTTTTGTGATGGCTTTTGACCCATTGACATCATCATTGACTTCATCATTTCTTCAGAAATTGGTGGATTCTTAGCCAAATAGTTTTTCATTGAACTACGTGCCAAGAAGAAACCACCAGCCAAACCAATCGCCAAGGCCAAAACTGCAATCAAGATTACAAGTCCTGTACTCATGTTTTTTCTCCTCATCGAATGTCTGATAACAATTATATCACAGCCGGTTAGTGCATGCCATCTAAAAAGTGAAGTTAATATGAAGTGAACCCCAATAGTTGGACAAAATAAAATTAATTAACTAACAGACTCAGTGGTGAGTTGTCGATATTGAACC